>CAZFQH010000225.1:0-7003 GCA_964520805.1 uncultured Acidobacteriota bacterium
ACCTCTTTGTATTCGTCGCCCGCTTCGACGACATAGGTGTCGCCATCTTCGCTGAGGAGATAGACCTTGCCCCCGCTCGCGATCGGTGAACTCGAGAAAGTGGCGCTGCCCGTGCCCACCCGCGACTTGTAGATCTCTTTGCCGGTCTTGGCGTCAGCCACCTGCAGGATGCCGTTGTCGTTCACCGCGTAGATGCGGCCGTGATAGAGCAGCGGCGACGAGGTGTAGGCGGAGAAGCGGGGGAGGAACCAGCCGACCGACGCATGCAGAGGCGCATCCTTGGCCGTCGTGAGATCCCCAGTGGCGCCGGGCTTCACCGCGAACAAGGGCCGGTTGTTCTCGCCCTGAGAGCCCGAACCGACGAAGAGCAGGCCCTCGCCGGCCACGGGGCTCGGTGTCGCCTGAGTCATGCCGCCGAGTCTCCAGATCTCCTTGCCATCGGTGCCGTAGCTGATGACGAGGCCCTTGCCGATCGTGATGACTTCCGTGCGCGCGCCGTTCTCCCAGATGAGGGGTGTGGCCCAACCGGACTGAGCACGCGCCTTGAAGCCCGTGCGGCTGGCTTTCCAGATCTCGTTACCGGTCTTCGCGTCCAGGGCCACGAGGAACGACTCGCCTTCGTTGTCGTGCATCTGGTACACGCGACCTCCGTGGACCACCGGAGAGGACGCGGTGCCGAAGTCGAGGTAGATGGGCTGGGGGGGCCAGGTCTTCTTCCAGAGAAGTTTGCCGTCCATCGAGTAGCAGAAAAGACCCACGTTCCCGCCGAACGAGGCATAGACGCGCTCGCCATCGGTGGCCGGCGTCTCGGACGCATAAGTGTTTTTGCGATGACGCCCGCCCGGAGGGAGTCCCTTGTGGGCTTCGTGCTTCCACTTCACTTTGCCCGTCTTCGCGTCCAAGGCCAGCACCTGGTAGCTCACCTCTTCCGCTTCCTTCGTGAGTTCGATGTCCCGCGCGACGATCCGCTTCCCGATCTCTTCCTCAGGCAGTCCCTGGGCTTTGAGTTCCGCCGCGTAGTCGTTGCCGAAGATCCCTTTCGAAGGAGCCTTGAAGATGCCGGTGTTCACCGCCGAGGTCACGAAGTCCACATCCTTCCACACGATCGGTGACGACCAGCCGCGCCCCGGCACCTCGGCGCTCCACGCGACGTTGTTCGTCGCGGACCACTCGATGGGCAGGACGGAGCTGTCGGCGACGCCCCCCGCGTTGCCGCCGCGGAACTGCGGCCAGTTGACGGGGGTCGCGGCCTGGGTCGCCGCGGAGACAAGGATCGCCCCGGTGAAGATCATTGCAGTCTGTTTCATGACGGACATTGTCCGTCGAAGAGCCAAGCGCCCGCAAGCGAATCGCGGGATTCTTGTATTCAATAAGTTGAAGATGCTAAAGACATTAGTGGCCAAAGCAGTAAAGCGTGTTCGCGGTGCGGACATAGATCCGGTTGCCGACGATCGCGGGAGTCGCGTAGATCTCCTCATCCAGCTTGTTCAGTGAGAGAACCTCCTGGTCGGCTCCGGCCTTCAGCACCGCCACGATTCCCGAACGGCTCGCGATGTAGACCTTGCCGTCGGCCGCCACCGGCGATGCGTAGTAGCTGTCGACTGCCCCTCTCAGGCGTGCCTGTTTGAGCACCGCGCCGGTGGTTGGATTGAAGGTTGTGAGAATGCCGCCGTCGTTGATCATGTAGAGCACGTCCTGGTAGACGAGGACGGTGGGGAGCTGCGGCACCGAGCGCTGGTACTTCCACACCAGACCCTTCGTGGTCATGTCGCCTTCGCCGTTCGCGCGGAAAGCGAGCAGGCCGTTCTCCGACGCCGCGTTCGCCATGTACATCCGCCACTCGGCGGCGTCGAGGGCGCCGTTGGAATTGAGATCGATGAAAAAGAACATGTCCTTCGTCTCTTTGTCGGGGATCTCCGCCGCGGAAAGAAGGGAGTTCTTGTCGGCGTCGAGCTTGCTCAGCATCTCGTCGAAAGGAGCCACTTTCACCTGGGAACCCGGGTCGTTTTGAGGGGTGTTGAATCCGGAAACGAAGACGGTGTCACCAAGCAGCACCGGCCCGGACTTCATCTCGCCGGGGAGCGAGTTCACCCACCACACGCTCCGTCCATCCTTCGGAGAGTATGCGTCCATGCGCAGCGAACCAGGGGCGAGAATGAGCGGCTCGGCGGCTCCCTTCGGCTGGTACAACACGGGAGTGGAATGGCCGCTGATCGCCTCGGGCCTGGCTTTCCTCCACACCTCGCGGCCGGTGCCCGCATCGAACGCGGCAATGTACGAGCCGCTCGCCTGATCGCAGACCAGGATGACCCGGTCGCCCACGAGCATCGGCGAGGCGCCCATGCCGTAGATGTTGTTGAAGGGCCCAAGGGGAGTGCGCCAGCGTTCCTTGCCATTCACGTCGTAGGAGAGCAGGCCGTAGTCGGGGAAGAAGACGAAGACGTTCCTCCCGTCTGCGACCGCGGACGGCGAGGCGGGACCGTTCCGCCGGTCGAGTTTCTCCTGGCGGCTTCGCGGACTCTCCTGCCGCCACTTCTCCGTCCCCGTCTTGAGGTCGAGAGCGATGGTGAAGAGCTTGTCGTTCAAAGTAGCCGTCACGAAGATCTGCCCCGCGCTCACGATCGGCGATGAGTAGCCCGCAGGCAGAGTGGTTTTCCAAAGGACGTTCTTCGTGGGACCGAACTCGGCGGGAAGGCCCTTGGACTCGGCAGTGCCAAGACCGTTCGGACCGCGGAAACGCGACCAGTCGGCTAGATCTTCGGGACCTGCGGCGAGGAGGGCGGTGAGAGCGAGTGCAAGCATGGTCCCGCGAGACTACTCCCTGAAGTCCCGATTCGCTCGGGTACTCGGCCCGCGACGCCTTAGCGGGCACCGCGCTCAGCGTTGTCCCTGAGCAACGAGCCTGAACCCATCAGGTCGCGGAGCCTGTAGAGTCCACAGCAATGATTGGCGCCCGGCGTTTCGCGTTGCTCTTTCCCTCTGCCCTCATGTTCGCGTCCTGCGCGACCTCCCCGAAGTCCGCACCGCCGTCTGCAATTGCGAATGCGCCATCGCCCACTCCGGGCCCGGCGGCCCCTGCTCTCGTGCCCGTTCCGGTGAGCGTGCGGTTCCCCGGAGGCGCCGGGCTGGAGATCACGCCCGCCACCCAGATTCACATCCAATCGACCGACCCGCGTGCGGTCTTCGTGGCCGAGTTCCTGGCCGGTCTGCTGACCACGGTCGGGCCGGTCGGGCCTTCCGTGGTTCAGCAGGGGACGACGATTCCCGAGGGCAGCATCGTCTTGTCCCTCGATGCCTCGAGCGCCGCAAACCCCGAGTCGTACGAGTTGAGCGTGACCGCGAAGGGCATCCTGCTCAGGGCTCCCTCTCCCGCGGGTCTTTTCTACGGCGTTCAGACCCTTCGCCAGATCTTTCCGCCCTTCCTCGAACACGAGGCGGCCCGTCCCCGTCCCATCGTGGCTCCTCTTGTCGAAATCCGCGACCAGCCGCGCTTTCCCTGGCGCGGAGCCATGCTCGACGTGGCCCGCCATTTCTTCGGCGTCGAGGAAGTGAAGCGCTACATCAATTTGCTCGCTCTGCACAAGATCAACCGCCTTCACCTGCATCTCTCGGACGATCAAGGCTGGCGGATCGAGATCAAGAGCTGGCCGAATCTCACCGCTCTCGGCGGGCGTTCGGAGGTCGGGGGCACGGTCGGCGGCGCCTACTCTCAGGACGATTTTAAGGAGCTCGTGGCTTACGCCCAAGCGCGGTTTATCGAAGTCGTGCCGGAGATCGACATGCCCGGGCATACGAACGCCGCTCTCGCCTCGTACCCCGAACTCAACTGCGACGGGGTTGCCCCCCCTCCTTACACGGACATCAAGGTGGGCTTCTCGAGCCTGTGTGTAGACCTCGAGGCCACGTACCGCTTCGTCGAGGACGTTGTGCGTGAAATTGCCGCCATCAATCCCTCGGAGTACTTCCATATTGGAGGCGACGAGGTGAAGAAGTTGACCGCCGAGCAATACGAGCGCTTCATTCGACGCGTCAACGAAATCGTGCGGGGTCAGGGAAGGAAAGTGATCGGCTGGGATGAAATCGCCGCCGTGGATCTTCAGCCGCCGCCGGTGGTTCAACACTGGCGCCCGGGCACGCCGCTCAAGGACGTGGTGGCCCGGGGAAGCCGCCTCATCATGTCGCCCGCCAACCGCGCCTATCTCGATATGCAGTACGACACCGCGTCGTCCATGGGGCTGTCATGGGCGGGTCGCATCGAGGTCCGCGACGCCTATTCCTGGGACCCGGCGACGATGATGGAGGGTGTCGGCGAAGACGCCGTCCTCGGAGTGGAGGCTCCCCTGTGGTCGGAGACCGTCGCCACCATGCGCGAGGTCGAGGCTATGGCGTTCCCGCGTCTCGCCGCGATCGCGGAGATCGGCTGGTCTCCGCAGGCCCGCCGCGACTGGGAAGACTTCAGAGTACGCCTCGCCGGACAGAACCCGAGGTGGCAGGCCCTGGGGATGAATTTCTACCGCTCACCCCAGATCCCCTGGAAGCCGTAGCGGCGGTCAGTGGGTGCGGCCGTCCGTGTCTTCCGATTCTTCGCCTTCGATGAGATCTTCCGCTTCTTCGGCGGGTCGGCCCTTGCGGGGCGCGATCATGCGGTGGCGCTTCAGCATTTCGTTCAGTGTGGTGGGCTTGACCCCGAGGATCCGGGCCGCGTCCTTCTGAATGCCACGGGCGGCTTCGAGGGCCACCACGATCATGCGCTGTTCGAAATCGGCGGCCGCGCGTTTCAGGCTGAAGATCTCGGCGCTGCCGGACTCGGCGGTGGCCGGCCCGGTGGAACTCTGGGGCATTCGCACCTGGGGAGGCAACTCGGTTTCGTCGATGAGATCTCCCGCGGCCAGAACCACCCCACGCTCGACCGCGTTCTCAAGTTCGCGCACGTTGCCGGGCCAGTCGAAGTCGATGATCCTCTCGAGGGCGGCGCGGGTGAAGCCGCGAACGCTGCGCCCGTTGTCCTTCGCGTACTTCGAAACGAAATGCTGGACCAGGGCGGGGATGTCCTCCTTGCGGGTGCGTAGAGGAGGCAAGTCGACGCTGATCACGTTGAGGCGGTAGAAAAGATCTTCGCGGAAGCGCCCATCGGCCACCGCGCGGCGCAGGTCGATGTTGGTGGCCGCGATGATGCGCACGTCCACCTTCACGATGTCGGTGCCGCCCAGGCGCATGAACTCCCGTTCCTGAATCACGCGCAGGAGCTTCGCCTGGGTCTCCATGCTCACGTTCCCGATCTCGTCGAAGAACAGCGTGCCCTTGTCGGCCAGTTCGAAAAGACCCTTCTTCGAATAAAAGGCGCCGGTGAACGCCCCCTTCACGTGTCCGAACAGATTCGACTCGAGCAGCTCGTGGGGCAAAGATCCCGAGTTCACCACGATGAAGGGCTTCTCGGCGCGCGGCGACGACATGTGCAGCGCCTTCGCCACCAGCTCCTTGCCGGTGCCGCTTTCGCCATTCACCAGCACCGTGGTGCGGGCGGGTCCCGCCTGCTGGACAAGGGCGTAGACCTGCTCCATCTTCGGGCTTTTCCCCACGAGGCCGAGGAAGTGTCCCTGCGGCCTGATCGCGAGTTTCAATGAGCGGTTCTCATCGACGAGGTCGCTCTGGGCCAGGGCCTTCTTGAGGAGGATCAGAAGCTCGTCATGCTTGAAGGGCTTGGTGAGATAGTCAAAGGCCCCCTTCTTCATGGCCGAGATCGCGGTTTCGATCGAGGCCTGGGCGGTGAGCATGATCACGGGCAGATCGGCATCGGCCCGCTTCAACTCGTCGAGAACCTCCAGGCCGGACATGCCGGGGAGCATGAGGTCGAGAATCACCGCATCGACCGGCTGCTCCTTCAGTTCGGCGAGGGCGTCGGGGCCGGTGGCCGCGAAGCGCACCGCGTAGCCTTCGCCGCCCAGCACACTGCCGAGCACATCGCGCATGACCTCTTCGTCATCGACGACCAGAACTTTGGGCAATGACATCGCGGCGGTTTGGAGGAGGGGGCGGCTATCGCGCCTGGGCGAGGGCGGCGCGACGTTCGATGGGAAGACGCACCTCGAAGCGCGTCCCCTGGCCTTTGGCACTCGTGGCTCGGATCGAGCCGCCGTGTTCCTGCACGATTCCGTAGGAAACCGCGAGACCAAGACCCGTTCCCTGGCCCACATCCTTGGTGGTGAAGAACGGGTCGAAGATACGGGGCAGATCGGCATCAGGGATGCCTTCGCCGGTGTCGCTCACTTCGACCACGACGTCACGTCCACAGGCGAACGTCTTGAGGGTGAGCCACCCGCCGCTCGGCATGGCGTCGCGCGCGTTCAGGATGAGGTTGAAGAGAACCTGCTGGATCTTGTTCTCGCTGCCCAAAACACTGGGGAGATCCAGGGCCAGCTCTTTCACTAATCGCACCTTGCCCCTTTCGAGCTGATGCTCGATCAGGGACAAGACGTCGCCCACCACCTTCGTCACATCGAGGGAGGCGTCGTCGCTGCCTCCGGCCCTCGCGAAGTTCAGGAGGTTGCTCACGATGCGCGCGCCGCGCAAGGTTTGCTTCTCGATCTTGTCCAGCCACTCGACGCGGGCGTCTTTGGGGTCCATTTGCGACCTGAGCAGCTGAGTGTAGGAAGAGATTCCGGTCAAAGGGGTGTTGACCTCGTGGGCGACCCCGGCGGCGAGGAGTCCGACCGCCACCATCTTCTCGGTCTGCTGCACCTGGCGCTCAAGGGCCACGCGATCGGTGACATCCTGGAAGATCAGAACCGCGCGGGGACACGAGACGGTGGTTCCCGGCATGGATGAGTCGAAGGGCGCGGCGTTGACGTTGACGGTGATCAAGCGGCCGCTTTGCAGCCTGAGCTGGACCTTGTAGAGGTGATCTCGCTCAACCGCATCGTCTCTGTCTTTTGCGTCGGGCCGGTCCTTCGCGTCGGGCCTCTCCTTCGTGGCAGGGAGGATCGCGGACAACACGGACGAAGCT
>CAZFQH010000226.1:0-3437 GCA_964520805.1 uncultured Acidobacteriota bacterium
GGTGTCGACAACGTCGACGTCGAGGCCGCGACCAAAGCCGGCATCTTCGTGATGAACTCGCCGGGCGGCAATCTGGTGTCAACCTGCGAGCTGACGATGGCCCTCATCCTCGCTTCCTCGCGCAACCTAGGCGCCGCGGACGCATCGCTCAAGGCCGGGACCTGGGACCGCAAGGCCTTCGCCGGGGGCACCGAGATCTCGGGCAAGCGCATCGGTATCGTGGGCTTCGGTCGCATCGGTCGCGAGGTGGCGGCGCGCTGTAAGGCCTTCGGTTTGGAGGTTTGGGCCTTCGATCCCTTTGTGTCCGCGCAGGTGGCCGAGAAGGTCGGAGTGAAAGCGGTTACCTTCGACCAGATTCTGCAAGGCTGCGACTACATCACCTTCCACACCGTGATGACCCCGGAAACCCGGCACATGCTGGGCAAGGAAGCCTTCGCGAAGATCAAGCCCGGGGTGCGCATCATCAATGCCGCGCGTGGCGAACTGATCGACGAAGACGCACTCTTCGAAGCCCTCGAAAGCGGCCGGGTGGCCGGTTGCGGCCTCGATGTTCACGCCAAGGAGCCGCCGGTCGATTGGAAGATCGCCAAGCACCCGAAGGTCGTGGCGACACCGCACATCGGTGCGCAGACCATCGAAGCGCAGGACCGGGTAGGCACCGATATCGCCTACCAGGTGCGTGACTTCCTCAAGGACGGCGTCATCCAGCAGGCGGTGAATTTCTTCCAGCTCTCCGGCGAAGCCTACGATCAGATCAAGCCGGCGATCGACCTCGGCGAACAGCTGGCGCTCTTCGCGGGGCAGGTGGTTTCGGGCAAGGTTGAGAAGGTTGAAGTGGGCCTGTTCGGCTCCTTCAAGGATCTGGCCCCGCAGCCGATCATTCAGGCAACGGTTGCGGGTGCCCTCAAGGCCGCGGATCCTTCGGTCAGCTTCGTGAATGCGACCGCCCGTGCCGAAGCCATGGGCGTCGAGTACGCCCAGGCGGCGGCCTCGCCCCACGTGAGTTTCGCGAACCTGATGACAGTAAAGCTCAAGACGTCGGAAGGCGAACTCGTGGTTGCGGGAACGCTCTTCGGCGAGAGTCAGCCGCGTCTGGTCGAGATCGACAGCATCGAAGTGGACGCGGTGCTCCAGGGCCATCTGATTGTCATTCGCAACGACGACACTCCCGGAGTGGTCGGCCGCATAGGCACCAAGCTCGGCGAACACTCGATCAACATCGCGCGCATGAACGTCGGCCGCAAGCCCGGCAGCGGTCGCGCGATCATGGTGATCGGAGTGGACGCGGTCGTTCCTACCGAGGTCCTTGACGCCCTGATGAAGATCGAAGGCGTCCGCGAAGCCAGGGCGATCACCCTGGGGTAGAGGCGACACTCCTCACGGCAGGCCCACGAACCCGGCCTTCACCAGATTCACCCCGATTCGATCCTGCCGCGGCGGACAGGCTCTTCTGAAAGTACAGACCTTCCTCGGGGTTTCGTCTGCTTTGGGTTGGCCTGAGCGGATAAGGACGCCGTTCACGAGATAGCGATCAGACGAAGGACGTTCGCCCCCCCGTCGCATCCGTCTCGGCGGCGTCCTACTTAAAGCGCGCTACTTCTTCGCGGTGCCCAACTCGCCGAGCTTCGCGGCCATGTCTTCCGCAGACGTCGCCGGCTTCACGGCCTTGTCGATAGACGCGATTTTCCCCGCCTTGTCGATGTAGAACGTCCAGCGGTTCGAGAAGCCGCGGGCGTTCATGACCCCGTAAGAGGTCGCCACTTCCTTCGTGGGGTCGGACAGGATCGGGAAATCAGCCTTCTCGGACTCGGCGAAGGCCTTGTTGCCCTTCTCGCCGTCATTGCTGTCGACACTCGCCATGAAGTACGCGGCCTGGTAGGCCTTGATGAGGTTGCCCTTCTCGGCTAGGGACTTACACTCGATCGTGCAACCGCTGGTGAAGGCCTTGGGGAACCAGGCGAGGACCACGGCACTCTTTCCCTTGTAGTCGGCGAGGTTGTAGGTCTTGCCGTCCGAGCCTTGGAGCTTGAACGCGGGGGCTGGGTCGCCCACCTTGAGTTCAACCGCCGGCACGGCCGGCGCGGCGGGTGCCGGAGCCGCAGGGGTCTGGGCGAGGGCGGCGGTAGCCGCGAGAGAAAGAGCGAGGGTGGACGCGATGGATCGAGCGGTCATTGATATCTCCAGAAAATGGGACCGCCAGCATAGTGGGCAGTCTTCGTCGGCCACAACGTGAAAGACGGACTCTGACTCCGAAGCCGATTTTTCAGAACTCTAGGAACCAATTGTCGAATTGCCTCGTCTATCTGGGTATTAGCCAAAGACTCTCTAGGTATCGCCCAAATTGCCATCCAATGTCACGAAAGCTCCCAACGCACTCCTGTATGGCGCGCTTGATGCTCTGATTCTAAAGACTTTAGTGCGCGGTCCGAGTCACGGATACGCGATCGCGCGGTTCCTTGAGGAAGCCACGGACGACTCGGTCCTCATAGAGGATGGGTCCCTCTACCCCGCACTCTACCGGCTCGAGCGGAAGGGCTGGGTTGAGGCCGAGTGGGGTGTTTCCGAACTCGGGCGCAGGGCGAAGCTGTATCGAATCACCGACGTTGGCCGCGAGCAACTGGCCGCCGAGACCGCAGCGTGGAGAACGTTCTCAGTCGGCATCTCGAAGGTTCTGTTTGCGTGATTCGGCGATCCCTTCGTTCGTGGCTCTGGCGGGTGCCGATCGACCAGGAGGTCGACGAGGAGATTGCACTTCACCTTGAACTCCGCACCCGTGAACTGGTGGCGCGAGGGCACGATCCGAGTGCGGCTCGCGAGCAGGCACGGAAGCGGATGGGCGACATCCGAAGCGTGAAACGTGAGTTAGTTGAACTGAGTCGAAGGAGAGATCGTGAAATGAAGATCACAACCTGGCTGGAAGACCTCCGGTCCGACGTGGGGTTTGCGTTGCGACAGTTGCGCCATGCCCCCGCGTTCACGGCCATCGCGGTCACGACTCTGGCCCTGGGCATCGGCGCCAACAGCGCGATCTTCGCCCTGGTGGATGCGACACTGCTCCGGCCATTGCCCTTTGCAGACCCGCAGCGCCTGGTCGCGATCCACGAGACAAGCGGACAAAGCCGCGCGTTGGTATCGCCCCTCAACATGACGGACTGGAGTGCACGGACCCGGACGTTCGAAGCGATCGCCGCCTTCTCGCCGGGTGTGGGCGGCATGGTGATGGCGGGCGCCGATGGCAACGCCGAAACCGTCTCCCGCCAGTGGGTGACGGCTCGCATCTTCGACGTCCTGGGTGTGAAGGCCATTGCGGGGCGTACTTTCCTTCAAGGCGACGACGACCGGCGGGCGAACGTGGTGGTCTTGAGTGAGCCCTTCTGGCGCTCACGGTTCGGCGCCGATCCCGCGGTGATCGGCCGGGAGATCCGACTCGACGGCAC
>CAZFQH010000226.1:3447-6985 GCA_964520805.1 uncultured Acidobacteriota bacterium
TCGCCGGGCCGAGCAGTATCTGGGCGATGCGGGCGATCTCCGGCGCTCCCCCAAGAGCCCGCGGCGCTTACGTCTTCTCCGCCGTCGGCCGCCTCAAACCAGGGGTCTCCATCGAGTCGGGCCAGGCCGACCTTACGAATGTGGCCCAAGCTCTCGCTCAGGAGTTCCCACAGACGAACGCGAGCCGCGGTGTGGGCATGGAGTCGATGCGCGATGCGGTGGTGGGTGGCGACCTTCGGCTGACCGCGATGATGTTCCTGGGCGTGGTCGGCTTCGTCCTGCTTATCTGCTGCGCGAACGTGGCGAACCTTCTTCTGGCCCGCGCCACTTCGCGAAGCCGGGAACTCGCGGTGCGCGCCGCCCTTGGGGCCGGCCGCCGCCGCATCATCCGTCAACTGCTGACCGAGAGCCTGGTTCTTTCGACCCTGGGTGGCGCCTTGGGTCTGGGCTTGGGAGCCGCGATCATTGGCCTGGCGCCGTCGGTGATTCCCGAGGGCCTGATTCCGCAAACCGTCGCACTTGCCTTCGACCTGCGCGTGGTTTCGTTCTGCATGGGTGTGGCGCTTCTTGTCGGACTGTTGTTCGGCATCGCTCCGGCGTGGCAGGCGACCAGCCTCTCGTCCTCGGAGGCTATGGGTTCAGACCCCCGGACCACCACCGGCGGCGGCGGACGTCTGCGCGGCCTTCTGGTGATGAGCGAAGTGGCGACCGCGGTTCTGCTTCTCTTCGGCGCGGGCCTGCTCCTTCGCACGCTCGTCGCGGTGGACTCGTTCGATCGCGGATACCGCGCGGGCAGTGTGCTGACGATGCTGGTGGACCCGCTCGGTTCCAAGTACCCGACCCCCGAATCGCTCCTGCAGTTCTATGACCAGGTCGAGAGCGAAGTGCGGGGAGCGCCGGGAGTTGCAGATATGGCCTGGGCCAGCGCGTTGCCCCTTGCGTTCTTCGACGACGGTGGTTTGTCTTACGAGATCGTGGGGGAGCCGCCGGTTGAACAGAGTCAACGTCCGGCCACGGAGTACCAGGTCGTGAGTGCCAGTTACTTCTCGACTCTCGATCTTCCCATCGTGGCCGGCCGCGCTTTCGACCCGCGCGACACGCGAGACGGAAGCCCGGTGGCCATGGTCAACGAAGCCTTCGTGAAGAGACTCGGAGGGCGCTCGCCGCTCGGACTGCGGCTCGCATTGCGCCCTGCGTCGTCGCCGCAGGCCGAGCCGGTGATCCGCGAGATCGTTGGGGTCGCGCGCCAGGTGAAGGGGCGGCCGGATGAGGCGAAGGATTTCGTCCAGATTTACGCTCCACTGGCTCAAGCACTCTCGGATGACATCTACCTGGTGGTCCGGCCGAAATCGGGAGAGGCCACCGCTCTGGTTTCTGGGGTGCGGGCGGCCATCTCCCGGGTCGACAAAGAACAACTGGTCAGCGCCCGCGAGGTCACGACTCTCGCCGAAATCGATTTCGCGGCCACCGCGCGGCATCGCTTTCGGGCCATCATGGTGGCCTCGTTCGCGGGCTTGGCCCTGGTCCTTGCCATGGTTGGCGTCTTCGGGATTCTGGCCTATTCGGTGCAACAAAGGGTGCGCGATCTCGGAGTGCGGCGCGCCCTCGGAGCCACGACGACCGACATCGTTCGACTCGTAGTTTCAGGCGCTCTGCGCGTGATTGGCGCAGGTGCTTTGGCGGGTCTTGTCCTCGCCGCGATCTTCGCGCGTCTCATCGAATCGGTGCTCTTTGGGGTTCAGCCCCTCGACTTCATGAACTTCGTGACGGTCACCCTGGTTCTGGCGGTGGCGGCGGTGCTGTCGGTGGCGGGCCCGGCGCTCCGAGCGGCCCGGGTCGATCCAGCGCGCAGCCTGCGAGTGTAGGGCACTGTTTGGGGGCTGCGGCCCTCGTGGGTGCCCTTTCCGGGCGACGGGCAGGCGGCGGGCGGGGGGCCCCTTGGGCCCTCCTATAGACTCAACCGAAGAGCCAATGAAGTACTGCCCCTCGTGCCAGGCGTCGTACCCCCATGACTACACGGCGTGTCCGAAGGATCAGACCTCCCTTCAACAGATGACGGATCTGATCCCCGGAATGGTCCTCCGCGGAAAGTACGAGATCCTCGCGAAGCTCGGCGCGGGCGGAATGGGTGCGGTGTACAAGGCCCGGCACCTCGCCTTCGACGAATTGTGCGCGATCAAGTTCGTAGGCGCCCATCTGCTGGCGGACGAACGGGCCCTTCTCCGTTTCCGGGCGGAGGCGGTGGTGGCGCGCCGACTGCAACATCCAAACGCGGTCAAGGTCGACGATCTCGATACCACCGATGACGGTCGTCCGTTCATCGTCATGGAGTACGTTCAGGGCCGCAGCCTGCGCGAGCTCTTTCGCGACGAGCACGACGTGTCCACCAAGAGAATCCTCTCCCTGGCGCGCCAGGCCTGCGGCGCTTTGGGCGCCGCTCATGCCCTCGGCATCGTGCATCGCGACATCAAGCCCGACAACCTGATGGTCGTGACGGGAGCGGACGGCAGCGAGAGTCTCAAGGTCGCGGACTTCGGCCTCGCCAAGGTGCGGGAGGGTTTCGAACTCGCCTCCGACAAGGCCTTCACCCAAACTGGCTTCATCCTGGGCACTCCGCCCTACATGTCGCCGGAGCAGGCGAGTGGAGCCGACCTGGATGGGCGCTCGGACCTCTACTCCCTCGGAATTGTTTTGTACGAGATGCTCACCGGACGGCTGCCGTTTCGCTCGGACTCGCCGCTCGGCATGCTGATTCATCATCGGGAGACCCCTCCTCCTCCTCCGACTGCTCTGGGTGTCCCGCAGGCCATGGCCGCCGTTATCATGAAGGCTCTGGCGAAACGACCCGGGGACCGATATCAGAGCGCCGCGCAGATGGACGAAGCCCTTCGTCAACTAGGGCTCCTGTCTTTGCCGGAGTTCGTCGGACAAGGGATCAGTGAAGGATTCGATCCCCAGTGGGCGGGCAGCCGTCACGCATCGCGGATGACCACACTCAAGGCCGCGCCGCCTCCTGCGCGAACCGTCGTGCAGTCACGGCCCGGACTTCGCCCTCCGACGGCTCGATCGAGGCCGGTGTCCCAACCCGTCGAAGAAGAGGCCGAGCCAGAGCGATCCGGTTCGAAAGGGTGGATGGGGCTCGGCGCCGCGGCAGTTCTTGGCCTGTGGTTCCTGCTGAATCGGCCTGTCCCCCCGCCGGCCACGCCGTCGCCCGCGCCCGTCGCCCCGCAGGCTCAAGACACTCCCTGGCCGATCGAGTCCGCGCCCGAATCGGCCCGCGGTCCGGAGCGGAACGACCACCTGATTCGCTTTGACATCGAAGGACTACTCTCCAACTCGACGGCACTGCGTGGTGCGTCGATCCGCGTCGAGGTTGCAAACGGTGTGGTGACTCTCGTGGGGGAGGCTCCCACCCAGACCGCCACCGAACTCGCCATGAGCCTTGCCGCCAGTGTTTCCGGGGTCCGAAGGGTCTTCAGCGCGCTTCAGGGGCCGGCCGCGACCGCCACCGAAGCCGTAGCGGCGAACCCAACTGCGC
>CAZFQH010000227.1:0-6982 GCA_964520805.1 uncultured Acidobacteriota bacterium
CCCCGTATCTGAAGCGAGTGAGCGAAGCCGCACACCGGGCGCGCGAGCTGGTTCAGCAAATTCTCTCGTTCAGCCGGCAGGACGAGTCACGCCGGTCCGAGATCGAGCCTTTGCGGCTGGTCGAGGAAACCCTCGCGCTCTTCCGTTCGACCCTGCCCGAGCAGATCCAAATCACCCAGACTCACAAGCCCACCGGCACCGTCCTCGCCGATCCCACCCATCTTCACCAGGTCCTGCTGAATCTGCTTACGAACGCGCGTCATGCGGTGAGGGAAGAGGGCGGCGCCATTGAAATCGGCCTCGAATCGCGCACCCTGGTTCCTGGCGAATTGGTCCACCCCGGCCTGCGACCCGGGCCCCACGTTCGGCTGTGGGTCAAAGACAACGGAGAGGGAATGTCGCAAGGCGTGGCGAACCGCGTCTTCGAGCCCTTCTTCACGACCAAGGCGGTGGGACAAGGAACCGGACTCGGCCTGTCCGTCGTCCACGGAATCGTCACCCGAATGGGGGGGGCGATCCTGGTGGAAACCGAATCGGGCCTCGGGAGCACTTTTGAGGTCTATCTCCCCGAAAGCCGGGCCCGGCAAGAGGACCTCGCGCCACAAATCCTGTAGACAAGATAAGACCGCGCCGAAACGAAGGGGCGCCGATGCTGTCTACCAGCATTTGTAGGGGCGGCCCTCGTGGCCGCCCTGCGAAGCTCGAATCGGACCGGGCACCCTGCGCTTCGGGGCCAGGTTCTGCCGCATATACTGCGGCGGTGACGAATCCACCTCCCGCCCGCGATCGGGGAACGATTCTTGTCGTCGATGACGACAATGACGTCCGGTTCGTGGTCGCCGACAGTCTGCGGCAGGCGGGCTTCAGTGTTCAGGAGGCGGAAACCGGCGAAGCCGCGCTGCAGAATCTTTCCGACAGCATCGACGCGGTGATCAGCGACATTTCGATGCCGGGACTGACCGGAGTCGAAATGCTCCGATTGATCCGGAGCCGCGACCTTGATCTTCCGGTGGTGCTCCTCACCGGGCGCCCGAGCCTCGAAACCGCCATCGAGGCGGTCGCGGTAGGTGCGCTTCGTTACTTGAGGAAACCCGCGGCCACTGCCGAGATCGTGGAGACCATGGATCTGGCGGTTCGTCTCGGACGTCTCGCCCGCTGGCGGCGCGACGCGCTCGCCATCACCCGCCCGCGCTCCCTGTTCATCGGCGATCACGCCAGCATGGAGCTCGCCTTCGACGACGCTCTCGCCGGATTGTGGATGGCCGCGCAGCCCATCGTGAACGCGAAAGACGGTGCGGTGTACGGAATGGAGCTGCTGGCGAGGTCGATTTCCAACCGGTTCACCAGCGTCACGATGCTGGTGGAAGCGGCGGAGAAACTCGGCCGCGTCATCTCCCTGGGCCGGCGGGTGCGACAGGTGGCGGCGAGTCTCGACATTCCGAAGGAACACGCGATCTTCGTCAACCTTCACAGCCTCGAATTCGACGACGAGGATCTGTACGCGGAGAACAACCCCCTGCGCTTTCTGGGTTCGCGGGTTGTCCTCGAGGTCACCGAGCGTCACTCGATCGACCAGGTCAAGGATCTCAAGGAAAAAGTGGCGGTGCTGCGCAGCCTGGGCTTCTGGATCGCGGTCGATGACATGGGCGCGGGCTACGCCGGTCTCAACAGCTTCGCCGCCCTGCGGCCGGACATCGTGAAGCTCGACATGGCCATCGTGCGCGGAATCGACCAGGATCCATACCGTCGGACCCTGGTGCGTTCGATGACCGCGATGTGCCGCGACTTCGGCATCCCTCTGGTCGCGGAGGGTGTGGAAACCGACGCGGAGCGTACCGTGCTGGTGGATCTCGGATGCGACTTCCTCCAGGGTTTCCTGTGCGGATCCCCAAAGGCCCTGGGAACAAGACCGCCGGGAGCGGCTTTGAGCCCGCCTCGGCAGACCTGACCGGCTGATCCTCGACGAGGATGAGGATGAGGATGAGGATGAAACACCGTGCGGCCATCACCGTGGCCCTCTTCTCGATCTTCGCGGGAACCTGCGCGGTCGAGACCGCGGCGTCCGCGGTCCGGACGAAGGTCCTGCGGTTCGGAGTCATCGCCTTCCACGCGAACGAACCCGACCGTGTGCTAAGGGTCTATGCCGACCTCCTGACCGAGATGGCACGCCGCCTCAAGCCTCAGGGCTTCGAAGTGGCCCCTCTGGTCATCGCCCGCGATCTGCCCGAACTCTCGCGACTGCTCGGCAGGGGCGAGGTCGATATGGTGGCGGAAACCGTCTTCGTCACCCTGGACCTGCAGCAGGAACCGCTGGTTTCGCTCACCCCGCGCCTCGCCATCGTCCGGCGCGAGGAACGCGAGTACCACACGGTGTTCTTCACCAGGAAAGACGGGGCGATACGCTCTTTGGAGCAGTTACGCGGACGAACCCTCGTCCTGCAGGCCGAGCGATCCACATCGGCCTTCGCGGTTCCCCGGGCCGAACTCGCAGGCCATGGCATCCCGATGTTCCCGGCCGGCCAGCCTCGCGCCCCCCGAGACGCCGCCTCCTTCGTGTTCGCGGGCGCCGAGTTGAACCAGGCCGTCTGGGTCCTGTATGGGCGGGGCGACGCCGGGGCCTTCAACGAAGGCGACTGGGACCGGCTGCCCAGGAAGATCCGGGACAGTCTGACCATTTTTCATGAAACGCGGCCCCTGCTTCGCGGACTGGTGTCCTTCCGCACCGGCCTCGACGGATCGCTGCGCCAGGCGGCCGAGGCCGCCTTGCTGGACGTGCACAAGGAAGAGGCAGGACGCGAGGCCCTGCGCAAGGCCGACGGCGTGACCCGGTTCGACCGGCTGACCGACACGGACCGGGCCAGCCTTTCCGGCTGGAAACGCGCGCTCTCGGGAGTAACCGGGACGTTCAAATGAAGATCGGATTGGGGAGGCGGTACGCGGTCTATCTGTCCGCCTTCACATTGGTGAGCATCACGATGGCGCTCGTCGCCGCTGGCTTCGTGTCCTTTCGGCAGGCGAGCATCCTCCAAACCCAGATCCGCAACGCCATCTCGACGGTGCAAAGCGCCAATGAAGAGGAACGCTTGCGCGGAACCGCCCAATACCTCGCCGGACGCCTGTTCAACGCTCTCTTCGGGCTCGACGTGGAGCGCATCGACGAGGAGATCCAGCAGGTTCGACGGTGGTTGCCGGTGCGGGATTTCCTCGTCACCGACGCCAGCCATCGCGTGATCACCGACGGCACCGAGGCCAAGCTGAGTTTCGGAGACACTCTGTCCGGGGTCTGGCCCACGATCGACTCCGGGGCACTCCTCATGACCGATGCGACGGGAAGGCGTCATGTGCGTTTCGCCATCCAGTCAGGCGGGACGCTCGCGGGCTTTGCCGCGGTCACTTTTGCCGAAGACCCGGCCCAGAGCAGCCTTCGTCGAATCGACGAACAGACCTCGAATCTGTGGGCCGGCCATCGCTCCTCCCTGTTGATCCTGCTCGTGATGGCGTTCGTTTTCAGCGCGGCCCTGGGCGCCATCACCAGTGCCCGGCTCTCCCGCTCGTTGAGTCGCCCGCTCGCCGACATGAGCCGGGCCGCCAAGGCCTTCGCCCAGGGGAACCTCGATCACCCTCTGCCCACCGACTCGAAGGATGAGATCGGAGAACTCGCCCGCGCCCTGCGCACGATGTCTCAGGACGTTCGCACGCATGAGGTGGCACTCAAAGAGGAAACCGCGAGGCTGCGGCGCGCCGAGGCCGAACGATCGGAACTGCTGGCCGATCTGGCGCGAAAGAACGCGGAACTCGAACGGTTCACCTATACGGTCTCCCACGATCTCAAGAGCCCGCTCGTCACCATCCAGGGATTCGTGGGAATGATCGGCGCGGAACTGGGGCCTAGCACCCCCGAGCAGATTCGGCGCGATCTTGGGAGAATCAGCGGGGCCGCCGACAAGATGCAGCGACTGCTGGCGGATCTCCTCGAGCTCTCCAGGGTCGGCAGAATCGTCAATCCCGAGGAGCTCGCGCCTTTCGCCGACCTGATCCGCGACGCGGTCGAGCTGGTTCAGGGGCACCTGACGGCGAGAAGCGTCGAAGTCGTGGTCCAGGACGGACTGCCGGAGGTCAAGGTCGATCGACGGCGGCTCGTGGAAGTGCTGCAAAACCTGCTTGAGAACGCCTCGAAGTTCGTGGTGGCGGACCGCGCTCCCCGGATCGAGATCGGGTTTCGCGCGGAGGACCGCGCGTTCTACGTGCGCGACAACGGCCAGGGAATGGATCCTGCTTACCTCGATCGCATCTTCAACATCTTCGAGAAGCTGGACCCACGAGCCGAGGGCAGCGGTGTCGGATTGTCGCTGGTGCGGCGAATCGTCGAGGCCCACGGGGGACGGATCTGGGCGGAATCCGTGGGTCCGGGGGAGGGGACGACCTTCTGGCTCACTCTTGGCCCCGAATGTTTCGACGTGCCCGGTCCGCAGATTTCATCGTCTTCGTCGCCGCCAAAGGACGTGGATCCGAGTGCCTTGACTCGCGGAGATTCGTGAGCGGCGCCTAGCTGCTAGCTAGCTAGCTAGAATGGGCGGTCGCATGAACCTCTCCCGAATCATCGCATCGGCGGGTCCTTCCTGCTCATGAAAGACCTCTATTCGAGATTCCTCTCGGCGGCGCCAGGGCGGCTCCACTTCGCGGCCCACTCACACCACCCCTGGCCTGATGTCACCCGTGAGGCTCAGATCGAGGCCTGGGACGAGGCGGCCCTTCTGGTTGATCTCAAGTGGGGTGCGATCTTCGGGAGGGTGATGCCGGAGGCGCAAAAGCACCTGGCCCGCGTTCTCGACCTGCCGGCTCCCGAGCAGATCGCTTTCGCCCCCAACACCCATGAGTTCGTGATCCGGCTTCTATCGTGCCTGGAGACGGGGCGAAAGCCGCGGATCGTCACCACGGACTCCGAGTTCCTGAGTTTTTCGAGACAGATCGCCCGGCTCGAGGAAGAAGCTCTGGTCGCGGTAACCCGCATTCCTGCCGAGCCCTTTGACACCTTCACGACGCGTTTTATCGAAGCTCTGCAACCGCCAGGTACCGATCTCGTTTTCTTCAGCCACGTCTTCTTCAATTCCGGTTTTGTGGTCCCCGATCTGCCCAAAATCGTCGCCGAAGCCTCGCCCGAGGCGCTGGTGGTCATCGATGGGTACCACGCGTTCTTCGCGATTCCGACCAGCCTGCGGAGTATCGCGGACCGTGCCTTCTACATGGGCGGTGGCTACAAGTACGCGCAAAGCGGAGAAGGAGCCTGTTTCCTCGCCATCCCGCGCGGCTTCTCCGGCCGGCCTCTTAACACCGGGTGGTTCGCGGGTTTCGGATCGCTCGATAAGGGCGACCTTAATCGCGTGGGTTTTTCGAACGATGGCTTCCGCATGATGGGAGCCACGTTCGACCCCGTGGGCCTTTATCGCTTCAATGCGGTCGCGCGCCTGTTCGAGTCGCGCGGAATTTCCGTCGCCCAAATAGACGCCCGGGTCAGGGTCCTCCAGGACCTCTTCCTCAAAGGCCTTGACGGAAGACCCGACGGCCCGGTGAACGTCTCAAGCCTCATCTGCCCCGGGGATGGCCTGGCCGGGCTCGGCCACTTCCTCACCTTTCGTCAGAAGAACGCGGGCGACATCGCGGAACGGCTGGCAGCAAGGAACGTCATCGTCGACCACCGAGGCGACCGCCTCCGGTTCGGTTTCGGCATCTATCAGGACGAGGCGGATGTTCAATCCCTCCTCGCCTGCCTCGACTCACTTTCCAATACTCCGGAGACAACAACATGACCCCCACCCCCAGGATTCTCGTGTTCGCGGGCAGCGCCCGCGAGGCTTCGCTCAACAAGAAGCTTGCGCGGGTCGCCGCCAAAGTCATCGGGGAGAACGGGGGCGAAGCCACGCTGATCGACCTTCGCGATTTTCCGATGCCGATTTACGAGGGAGACCTCGAGGCCCGAGAAGGCATGCCGCCCATGGCCCGCAAACTCCGCGAGCTTTTCGTCGCTCACCCCGGTCTGCTGATCGTATCGCCGGAGAACAACGGCTCGATCCCCTCGCTGCTCAAGAACACCATCGACTGGCTCAGCCGGGATACCGACGGTCGGAGCGGCCTCGAGCCATTTCGAGGCAAGGTGGCCGCGATCATGGGCGCCTCCCCGGGGGCCTTTGGTGCGATCTCGGGCCTGTCCAGTCTCCGGCCCATCCTGAGCAGACTGACCGTCCTCGTGATTCCCGACCAGGTGACCCTGCCGAAAGCCGACCAGGCCTTCAAGGAGGATGGCTCCTTCGTCGACGAGCGTCACCTGAAGTCCGTCACCGCGGTCGCGAAACGCTTGGTCGAGGTGACCGCAAGGATGAACCAACCGTCGTAGGGGCGGCCACCCTGAACTCGTCCGCCGTTGGGGTGCCGCGGGCCTTGTGGCCACCCTTCGCTCCACGGGCCGAAAGCCACAAGGTTTTTAAGGGTGGCCACCCCTACCGTAGATAATCCACGGCGAGATTCGCGAGCGCTCGTACTCCCGTGATCAGGGCGCCTTCATCCGCGAAGAAGCGCGGCGAGTGATTGGCGTAGATGTCTCCGGCGGGCGTCCCCTTGGGCGTCACACCAAGGAAGAAGAAGATCCCCGGGGTCTTCTCCTGGAAGAAAGAGAAATCTTCCGAGGTGGTGGTAGGAGGAACATCCGGGAGGATCTTGTCGCCCCCCACCCGCCGCAGGGTAGCCTCCATCTTTGCGGTGAGTGCGGGATCGTTGTAGGTCACGGGCAGCCCCTGACCGAAGGCCACGGTGGCCGTGGCCCCGGCGCTCTGCGCGATGAGCGTCACCGTGCGTTCTATGCGCTGGATCAGAATGTCCCGCATGCCTTTATCGTAGGTGCGCAGGGTCCCCGAAAGTTTCACCTCGTTGGGGATGATGTTGCGCCGGTTCCCGCCGTTCATGGCTCCGATGGTGACGATGGCAGGGG
>CAZFQH010000228.1:0-6973 GCA_964520805.1 uncultured Acidobacteriota bacterium
GTTCCCGACGGAACAGGGACGGCGGTGACGGTGACGCCGGGCATGACGCCGCCGGTTTCGTCGACCACGGTTCCCGCGATGGAACCCGTGGTGACCTGCGCTGAGGCCGGGCCGGTAAGGCCGATCAAAAGCGCCATGGCGAGGCCCAAGGCCCGCCAGGCTCGACTGAGAAATACCTGTTTCATTTTCCTGAATCCTCTGGTTTGTTTCCGCATCTGGCCAAGCGCCCCCAAGGGCGCCGACAAGCCGTGTCTATTGAAGGCTTGTTCGGCGCTACCACAAGATCTGGTAGAAGCAGTCCGCCAAGATTCCGAGACTCTAGCTGCTTGTGGAGGTGCCGTCAAAGCCAAATGTTTGTTAACGTCGCTCCCCGACCGCCGCCGCCCTGCGCGCGATCCTCCTCCCTCCTTGCCCCTGATTGGATCCGAACCGATGAAGCTCCTGCTTTCCCATGACCAGATCTCGTCCCGCATTCGAGAAATGGGCAAACAGATAACCGGGGACATGGCGGGCCTCGAGCCCCACGTGATCGCGGTACTGAAAGGCGCGTGTCCCTTCATGACCGACCTGTGCCAGTGGATTGAGCTGCCCCTTTCGATGGATTACATCGCGGTGTCGTCTTATGGGGCCGCCACCAAATCTTCGGGCGAGGTGAAGCTGTCGAAGGACCTCGACACCTCCATCAAGGGTCGCGACCTCATCATCGCGGAAGACATCGTCGATACCGGTCTCACCCTCAACTATCTGGTGAATCTATTGAAGGCGCGCGGTCCCCGCTCGATCCGGGTCGCCTCGCTGCTGTCCAAGCCCTCCCGCCGCCTTATAGAGGTCAAGGTCGACTACACCGGATTCACGATCGATGACCTGTTCGTCATCGGCTATGGCCTCGACTACAACGAGAAGTACCGGAATCTGCGCGACATCATGGTGTTCGAGGGCTAGTCGGTCCCCATGGCGCTCATCGTCGGAGTCGACGCCGGTGGAACCAAAACCCAGGGGGTTGTGGCGGATGAATCCGGCCATATCCTGAAATCCGCCCGGGCGGGCGGGGCGAACCTGCACGTGCATGGAGAACTCGCAGTCGAGAAGGTGCTGGCGGAGCTTCTCGATGAGTTGTGTCCGGACGAGCGGCCCGAAGCATTGTGCCTGGGCATGGCGGGTGTCGATCGACCCGGTGAGGATGTCGTGGTTCGATCCCTCCTGCGTCGCCTCGGGTTCAGAGGGAATGCGATCGTGGTCAACGATGCCGTGGTCGCGATCGCCGCGGGTGCTAAAAACCGCGTCGGCGTGGTGGTCATCGCGGGCACCGGCTCAATCGCCTATGGCATCGATCCGACCGGTCGCACCGCGCGCGCCGGAGGGCTCGGTCCGCTTCTCGCCGATGAAGGCTCCGGAGGCTGGGTGGGACACAAGGCACTTCTGGCCGCCGTGCGGGCCACCGAAGGCCGCGGTGAGCCGACGCTCCTGGCGGAGGCGATCTTTGGCCGCCTCGGCGTGAAGATGCTTTCCGATCTTCCCGGTCTTGCTTACGGCGCGGGTTTGACCCGCGAACGCTTGGCGGAACTTGCTCCCGTCGTGGTGAGTCTCGCGCAGGCCGGAGACTCGGTGGCCTCACGGATTCTTGATGAAGCCGCCACTGAACTTGCGAGCACCGCCGTCTCGGTGGCGCGCCAGCTGAATTTCTCGGGAGCCTCGTATCCTCTTATTTTCTCGGGCGGGCTGTTCACCGGCGTTCCCGCCCTCGTCGACGCAGTCGCCCAAAGGGCCGCCCTCCCTGGCGCCATACCCTGCCGGCTCAAGCGGGAACCGGTCGAGGGCGCTCTGTCGATGGCCCTCGATCTGTACCATTCCCGAAAGGGGAGCAAGACATGAAGGACCTCATCGTCAATGCCGATGATCTGGGCCGCACCCATGGCATCAATACCGGCGTGTTCGAAGCGCATCGACTGGGCATCGTGACGAGTGCCACGGCCATGGTGAACTACGAAAAGGTTCACGAGGCGGCGGAAATGTCGCGCGCTCATCCAAAGATGGCAGTGGGCCTGCATGTGGCCCTTACCGGCGGACGTCCGGCGCTGCCACCCGAGTCGGTTCCTTCCCTCGTCAATGCCCAGGGCCTTCAACCGGCCAAGCCCGAAGGACTCGAGGGGGCGCGGCCCGCGGAGATCGCGGCCGAGGTGGCGGCCCAGTTCACGAGGTTCGTCGAGATTTTTGGTCGAAAACCCTCTCACCTCGACTCTCACCACCACTCGCACCGGCGACCGGAGGTGTTCGAGGCGGTGTGCGACGTTGCCAGACGGGAGGGTCTGCCGGTTCGGAACGCGGGTGCCTTTATGGGCGCACGTCTTCGGGCCCTCTCCGTTCGGACCAATGACTTCTTCGAGGAGGGCTTCTTTGACCAGGGCGTGTCCGCGCCGCACCTCATCTCGATCATCGAATCGCTCGCCTTGGGGGCGACCGAATTGATGTGCCATCCCGCCCACGAGGATGCCGAGTTGGCCGCGAGCAGTTCCTATGCGAGGGTGCGCGTCCTCGAACTGGCGGCTTTGTGCGATCCGGCCGTGCGCAGCGCGGTTGAGCGCGCCTCGGTGCGACTCATCACTTTCGCCGAGTTGTGAAGTTCGAGATTTTTCCGTCCTCCGCCGAGGTGGCGCGTCGTGGGGCCGCGGTCTTTTTTGAAGAGATCGCCGCCGACCCGCGCATCGTGGTCGCCCTGCCGACCGGCCGCACGCCCATCGCGATGTACGAAACACTTGCGGCCGAGCGTCGCGCGGGCCGGTTCGATCTGAGCCTGTGTACCAGCTTCAACCTGGACGAAGTCCTCCTTCCCCGCTCGATGCCCCAGACTTTTTTTCAGTTCATGATGCGTCACGCTTGGGGCCCCCTCGGTGTTTCGCCCGAGCGACGCTTCATTCCCGATGGGGAAACGATGGATCCGGAGGCGGAGTGCCTTCGCTACGAGGCCGCCCTCGAGGCCGCGGGTGGTCTGGATCTCGCCATCCTGGGCATCGGCGCCGATGGGCATATCGCCTACAACCTTCCCCACCAGGCGCAGCCCCGCACGCATGTGGTGACCCTCGACCCCGCGACGGTTGCGACTCTCGGCGGCGATCTGGCCGGGCCCGTTCGGGCCATCACGATGGGAATCGATACCATCCTGGCCGCCACGAAGATTCTCCTTCTCGCTACCGGGTCTTCCAAGGCCGAAGCCCTGAAGCGCATGCGCGACGACGACCCGGGACAGGCCTGGCCGTGTTCTCTCCTCCGCGACCATCCTGATCTGACCGTGATCGCGGACGCCTCCTCCGCCGCTCAGCTGTAACGGCGCCAGAAGGTGGTGAGGATGCCGTCCTCATCGCTGCTCCCGTCTGTCCGAACACCTTCTGGAACCCGCCGTCTTCCGACCGGGTTTCCTTTATGGCCCTGAGGAGCTGATTGACCATGCCCTGCCCTCGCGGCTGAACCAGCTGCCTAGCTGCTAGTAATGGCCGCGTTCCCGGTCCTCACGCTCGTGCTGCCGCGGTGGTTCCTAGATACCGAGGTGATCGGCATTCACGCAGCTGACGCGCTTCACGCGAACGTGTAGTCGCGCCGATACCGGTAGGGCTTCGCTTCGAAAACGAAGGGCACATCCTCCCTCGCCGACGGCCCCTCCACGCCGACCGCGACGCGCTCCATTTCGATGCGCGCCGGCAGCTCGAAGCGACCGAGCATCGCTGCGATGTCGCGGAGCGTGATATCGGCGACCTGCTGGCCGACGACCCTGCCGTCGAGCGCCACGCCGATCGCAAGTGCCTGCCCTCGCCGTTCAGGAACGCGCAGAGCGTCTCGGACTCAGCTTAGGCGGCGAAATGTGTGAGGCTCCTCAGAGGCGCAACTCCCCAAGTCATCTCCTTCTCGTGCTGCGGGGCGCGGCCCGAGTTGCCGGCGGCGTGGTCAGCGTAGCCGGCAGGTGCTTCCCCATAACCGTCTTGCCCACGAACTCGATGCCATTCTTTGATTCTCAAGAGTCTGCGGCTTCGAGTGCTTGGGTTCCGTCTTGCGCGTCTTGTTCGTCATCGGTGGCCCCATTCTTTGGTTCGTCTTCCCATTCCAGCATATCGGTCTCTGCCGTGGCTTTGTGCGTGATCCGCGGGCACCGCCGCTCTTGGGAGCGTAGGTGAAACCAGCGCGGTTTGCCAGTCAATTCCCCTGCCCGTGGGCGGACTTGGCAGGCGGCGCGGGCTCCGAGGGGCGTCCGCAGCGCCACACCCTGGTGGCGCGCAAGCCCTGCCGCCCGGCGGTGGAACTTCAGTCGGGCTAGGCCGCGCCAGAGAAGCCTGCAGCCGAGGCCTGGCCGTGTTGTCTCCTCCGCGACCATCCTGATCTGACCGTGATCGCGTCCGCGTCCGCCGCCGCTCAGCTGTAGCGGCGCCAGAAGGTGGTGAGGATGTCCGTCCTCATCGCTGCTCCCGTCTGTCCGAACACCTTCTGGAACCCGCCGTCTTCCGACCGGGTTTCCTTTATGGCCCTGAGGAGCTGATTGACCATGCCCTGCCCTCGCGACTGAACCAGCTGCTGGCTCACCGCGAGCGAGAGGTGGTAAAAGTTCATTACGCTCCCACCACCTGAATGGGCGAGGCGCTTCAGCTCCGCGAGGCTCAGTTCAGACTCGATGCGCTTGCCTTCCATGTATTGGGCAAGGCCTTCCTGCAGGTCGCGACCGGCCCGGCCGCCGGACATTTCGTCCACGAAGGCATGGGACAGTTCGTGCACCAGCACGTCTTCCATCTCGCGGGGCAGTGCTGAAGGGAGTCCTCGAATGGGGATCTGGATGGCGCCGCTGTGCGAACTGTACTGGCCGCCCGACCAGAACGGGGCTCCCGTGGCGTTGTAGTAGTCGCTCTGAGAATGCAGAACCACCGGGATCTTTCGGGTGGGGCGCTCGTAGTAGATGTCCGCGAGTCGGACATAGGCGCGATCGAGAACGAACAGAACATCGCGGGCCACTCCCGATTGGTTCTCCCCGTCGAAACGGATGTCGAACCGGTCCGATTGGATCTGCTGTTTGGCGGGGTCGACCGAAAGAGCTGCGCGCGGACGTTCGACCTCCCCCCGAGGGGTCATGGCGGCGGCGATCATCGTCCTCAGGTTCTTCGCCGATTCGCAGGCCGCCACATCGTTGGCGGCCGAGGCCGAGGTGCACGACTCGAAGATCGGACGGTTCAGAACTGAAAGGGCATCCGGCACCTGTCCGAGGTTGTGAAGAGAGCCCGCGAGGGTCACGGAAATCGGCAGTTTTTCGCCCGCCACCGCCTCATGGCGGCGCGCGGCCAAAACCGCTCCCGCCCAATCGTTCTGCCGCACCCGCAAGTAGGTCTCGAGTTCGTGGATCTGCGGCTGCTGATCGTCCAGGAATTTCATTCGCGAAAGACTCTGGTCGACGGTTGCGAAAACGCCGCTCTGGAGGGCGGCGTCGGCAATGCGGAAATGAGCAGCGAAGAGCAGATTGCGAACCTGGGGGTCGTTGACGCTCCGGCCGAAGATCTCTTCGAGGCGCGACACTTCCAGGCTCATCGGCAGGGCCCGGGGGTCCTGTTGCATACGTCGCGAAATCTCTTGTAGAAAGGCCCAATCCTGCGCGGACAACGGGCTGGTCGCGGTCTGCTCAGGCAGCGCAGGAATCGCGGGGGGCGCGACCCTGGCCGCGGCCGGTGGGGGCTTCAGCGGCTCTTGCCGCACTTCCCTGGAGTTCATCCGATTCATGACGAAGAGAACTCCGACCGCCGCCATCGAGGCGATCGCCACTTTCAAACCAGCCGTTCTCCCCGCAGTGTGGTCGTCGGTCGCGGATCGGGTTTTCGGCAAAGCCCCGTGAGCGCCAGGGCCGGATCGAGGGGTGCCCCTCGGGGGCACGGGCAGGAGCAGCAGGGGCGGCAGGGGTCGCGGCGAGGTGCTCCTTGACGTGGCCGAAGACTCCGCGGCGTTTTCGGTCTTCGCCCGGACCTTCGACATGATGACGCCGCACCCCGGGCAGACCCGAGCCAGAGGCTCCGTCCTCCGGCCGCATCGTGGGCAGGCTTCCATCGCAACCGGAGTATAGAAGGCACGCCTCGCCGACCGGGCTGCTAGGATCCGCCGGCCATGAAACCTTGTACTGCGAGTGCCCCGGCCCGCGTGGATATCGCCGGCGGCACGCTCGATATCTGGCCCCTCTATCTCTGGCACCACGGCGCGCGCACCGTCAACGCCGCCGTGACCCTCCGCGCCACCACCACCGTCACCCCCATCGCGAGCGGGCTTGAGATCGTCTCGATCGATACCGGCGCCCGAGCCTCGGCCGAACATGTCGACCAGATCGATGCCCACGATCACACCCGCCTGGTCGTTCAGATCCTCAAGGCTCTCGGAGTGAGTGCCGGGCTTAGAATCGAAACCACCTCGCGGGTGCCTGCCGGTTCCGGTCTTGGGGGCTCGTCCACTCTTGCGGTGACCATTGCGGCGGCCGTGCTCGGTTCGTTGTCGCGCGAAGTGTCGAAGTGCTATCTGCGTCAGTTGGTGCGCGATGCCGAGGCCCAGGTGATTCGGGTCCCGACCGGAATCCAGGACTACGAAGCCGCGATCCACGGCGGCGTTCTGGATGTGGCCTTGAACCCGGGCGAGATCGAGACCCACCGGCTGGTCGAGGACGAGACGTTTGTCGAGGACCGGATCCTGCTGGTCGATGCCGGGGTGACCCGCTTCTCGGGCCTCAACAACTGGGAGATGTTCAAGGCGCAGATAGACGATACCGGCGATATCCGTCGTCTCTTCTCCGAGATTGTGGCCGCGGCTCGCGAGGCCTGTGTCGCCATCACCACCGAGGACGAAGGCGCCCTCATCCATGCGGTGGCTCGGGAGTGGAAAGCGCGCCGCGCGCTGGCGCCGGGGGTGGCAACCCCTGAAGTCGATGCGATCGTAGACGCAGCGAGCGGGCGGGCAGGGTCGGCGAAGG
>CAZFQH010000229.1:0-6967 GCA_964520805.1 uncultured Acidobacteriota bacterium
ACCTAGAGCCGCGCGGGTCGCGATCTCGCCCTTTCGAGCCGACGCCCTGGCGAGCATCAGATTCGCCACGTTGGCGCAGGCGATCAACAGAACGAAGGCGACGGCACCCATCAGGGTCAGCACCATCAGTCGCGCGTTCACGACGATCGAATCGCGCAGCGGCCTCATTCGGAAACTCCGGCCCGGTCCCGCGTCCGCGTACTGTTGGGCGAGACGCGCCGAGATGGTTTTCAGTTCGGCCATGGCCTGCTCCTGGCTGACTCCCGGCTTCAGTTTGCCGATCGGGCCCACCAGCGGGTTTGCCCGATTCAGATACGCGTCGGCGGTCTTGAAGGGCGGCCACAGGTGATACGGCATCCACACCTCGACGTCATCCATCGGAAAGCGGAAGCCCCGCGGCAGGACGCCTATGACGGTGAACGCGGTGTTGTTGAGAAGCAAAGAGCGTCCGAGGATCTTGGGATCGGCGCCGAAGAGGTTCTGCCAGGCGTCATACGCGACCACGCACACGGGTTCCGCGGACAAGGCGTCGTCGCCATCGTTGAAGGCGCGGCCCATGGCCGGCTCGATCGCGATCACCTTGAAGAAGTTCTCCGAAACGAAACCGCCACGAACCCGCTGCGGTTCGGCGACACCCGTGAGGTTCGCGCTCTGCGGCACCATCGCGGTGATGCCTTCAAAGAGCTTCGCCTCCTTGCGCAGGTCCTGGATAGTCGGGGAAGGACACGAACTGCGAGCGGCCCTTGGCGTCGAGGCCGCCGATCGACATGAGTCGTTCGGAATCGGGAAGCGGGAGCGGCTTGATCAGCAGAGCGTTGACGATGCTGAAGATCGCAGCGTTCGCGCCGATGCCGAGAGCCAGGGTGAGAATGGCCACGAAGGTGAAGCCGGGCGCACGCGAGAGCATCCGAGCGCCGAAACGCATATCGTTCCAGAGTGATTCCATGAGTCCGTCTCCTTTGCGCGGCAGGTAGCCGTCGCGTTGCGGTTGTTTGTGGAAGGCGTCGAACCACCCAAGACGCAGGGCGAGAGCGGCGGCCTGTCGGATGTACCAAAGTGTCGCGGTCGCGCGCCCCCGTGCCGCCCGCTCGTGAAACTCTTCCTCGAGGTCGCCCACCACGGACTCGCGCAGATGACGCGGAGCCGTGGCTTCGATCCAGTTGAGAGCGAAGCGGGGCGGCTTGAACGCCGAACTCACGCTTCTCTCCGTTTGGGCTCCAGGCCGTCCCACATGCTGCGCAGCGCAGCCCATGAGTGTTCGAGCGCTCTGACGCCCGCGGGCTTCACTTCGTAGAAGCGCTTCGCGCGACCACCGCGTTCGGCGGTCGCGTCGGCAAGCCACGACTTGAGATAGCCCTTTTCTTCGAGCCGATCGAGGGTCACGTAAAGCGCGCCGCGCGCCACGGTTCGCGACGTGCGGTCTTCGATTTCCTGACGGATGGGAACGGCGTACGCGCTGCCGTCGAGCCGCATCACGGCCAGAAGAACGAGCTGTTCGAATTCGCCAAGGGGAGCTTGTGGATTCATTTTGTTTGAAGGCCCTTCTAATTTGCCTACATTCTAGTCATTAAGACGACAGGGCTTCGCCCAAGGTTCCCGGGAATTTGAAAAAACGGCGGCGGTGCCCGCAAGGGCCCCCCTCGTCGATCGGACCTGGGTGCGTCGCCGCATCGATGAACCCGCCGCCCCTTGATCAAGGAGCGATGCGCGAGTAGGTTTCCTCTTCGATCCCATGAACACCAACGAGCTGGCTCGAACCATCGGCCGTACCGACCTCGCCGTGCTCGTCGTGGGCAGCGTGATCGGCTCCGGTATCTTTCTCGTCCCCGGCGGCGTGCTCGCGCAATGCGGCGGGTCTTTGCCCCTCGCCTCGGCGGTGTGGCTCCTCGGAGGCGCCCGGTCGCTGATGGGCGCGCTTACCTATGGCGAACTCAGCGCCATGAACCCGGGCGCGGGCGGTCTCTACCTCTATCTTCGCGACGCGTTTGGAAAGCTGCCGGCATTTCTCTACGGCTGGACGATCTGGCCAGCATGGCCCTCGCCGTCGCCGTCGCCGTCTCCAAGGAGGCGCGCGCATGAACAGCCAAGCCCACCAGAAGGTCACCGCCAGCCACCTGCGTCGAGACGCCTACCTCTACGTCCGGCAGTCCACAGTTCGACAGGTCCTGGAGAACGTCGAGAGCACAAAGCGCCAGTACGCGTTGCGGGAGCGCGCCGTGGTGCTTGGGTGGCCCAACGAGCGTGTCATCGTTATCGACGTCGACCTCGGCCTTTCGGGCGCCTCGGCAACCGACCGGCAGGGCTTCCAGAAGCTCGTGGCCGAGGTCGGGCTCGGTCACGCGGGCATCGTGCTGGGCCTCGAAGTGTCACGCCTCGCCCGCAACTCCAGCGACTGGCACCGCCTGCTCGAGATCTGCGCCCTCACCGACACGCTCATCCTCGATGAGGACGGTGTCTATGATCCGGCGCACTTCAACGACCGCTTGCTGCTCGGCCTCAAGCGCACGATGAGCGAGGCGGAACTGCACGTATTGCGGTCGCGTCTGCTCATCGAGGATGTCACCCTCATCAAGCAGGCTCAGATCAGGGCGCGAAGCCTCCCCTTGGGGGATGCCGAGCCGCTCGCCTGGTCGCGGGCCGCCGTATTGGAAGAGCCGCGTGCTCCGACGACAGGCGCTCGGTGACGAGGGCGAGCGCGAAGCCTGGCCTCGGGCCACGGCGGGGACCACGGCAGCAAGGGCGAGCGCGCAGCCTGGCCTTGGGCCACGAGGCAGCGTAGGGAGCGAAACGAAAACGCGGGCTGCACCGCGGGGCGGCGGAGCTTGCGTACCCCGAGGGTAGGCTTCGCGCTGGCCCGAGGCCAGGCTTCGCGCCGCCGCGACGGTTTGGCGCGCCGGACGCCTCCGAGATGAGCGTCGCCGACGTGCCTACGGGCGGCCGGAGCGAGCCGATCGCGCGCCAGGGCCCGACGCGGGCGCGCGGACTGGTTGGCAAATCGCGCTTGTTTCACCTACGCTCCAACTCACCACGGCGTCCACGGCTTCAGCCCCGCCAACCCGCCCCGAGCCTCCAAGCGCGGCGGCTTGCGCCACGTCTCAAACCGCGAACACCGGAACCAGAAGCGCGAGTGGACCCGGCCCGGAGACCATCGCTCGTAGAATGTTCGAACCGTGGCCACGCTGCATCCGTTCCCCGCATCCCCGCTGACGCCGGACCTCCTCGTAGCGCGGCTGGACCTCCTGCGGATCGAACACGGGCGGAGTTCCGACCGGGAGCGACGGGCCAACCTGGGGCAGTTCCTGACGCCACCGGCCACGGCCAAGCTGATGGCCTCCATGTTCGAGGCCGAGGGCAAGTCACTTCGAATCCTCGACCCTGGCGCCGGGCTTGGGGCTTTGAGCGCCGCCCTCGTGGCGACCCTGTGCGAGCGAAAGAAGCCACCTCAGGCGATCACTCTGGTCGTCTACGAGATCGACCGATCGGTACGCTCCAGCCTTGAGCAGACCTTGGCGGATTGCGAAGGGATCTGCGGCGGGCTGGACATCCGATTCAACTCCGAGCTTCGAGACACAGACTTCGTCGAGGAGGCAGCGGCCGTTCTCCGAGGAGGGCTCTTCGCACCTGAGAGCGAGCCGTTCGACCTGGCGATCCTCAACCCGCCATATCGGAAGATCGCAACCGATTCGCGGGAGCGGCGCCTGCTGAGCCAGGCCGGGATCGAGGTTTCCAACCTGTATTCTGCCTTCCTTGCGCTCACGATAGGGCTGCTGAAGCCGGGTGGCGAGTTGGTCGCCATCACGCCACGAAGCTTCTGCAATGGGCCGTATTTCAGGGACTTCCGGGCCTTTTTCCTCAACCAGGTTCGACTTCGCCGGATCCACTCCTTCGAAGCCCGGAACCTCGCCTTCTCGGACGACGACGTGCTTCAGGAGAACGTAATCCTCAGCGCCAAGAGAACCCGGGCTGACCTGGGCAAGGTCGTCATTTCAACCAGCCAAGGGCCCGACGATCTTCTCCCATCGTGGCACGAGGTCCGGCCAGAGCGTATCGCGAACCCCAAGGACCGCGATCTCGTCATTCATCTCCCCTCCGACGGTTTGAGTGACGCGCTCTTAAATCGTCTCGAACGCCTGTCATGCTCCCTCGACAACCTCGGGATTGGCGTTTCAACCGGGCCAGTCGTCGACTTCCGCTCTGAGGAATGGCTGCGCGAAACTGCTGACGCTTCGTGCGCCCCGCTGATCTACCCCGCTCACTTCAGCAATGGCGTCGTGCGGTGGCCCGATCCGGGCGGGCGCAAGCCCAACGGCCTTGTCCGCAATCACGCGACCCAGGGCATGCTCATCGAGAAGGGCTACTACGTTCTGGTCAAGCGGTTCACGTCGAAGGAGGAGCCACAACGTATTGTCGCTGCCCTGCTCGATCCAACGCTGATCGACGGAGACCAGCTGGCCCTTGAGAATCACCTCAACTATTTCCACGCCAACGGTCGTCCGCTCATCCGGGACCTCGCCCGTGGGCTGGCCGTATTCCTGAACTCCACGCTCCTCGACAGCGCCTTCCGGGAGTGGAGCGGCCACACCCAGGTAAATGCCAGCGATCTCAAGCGCATGCGCTACCCGACCCGAGACCAACTGGAGCGGCTTGGGTCGATGGCGGTAAATCTGGCCGACGTTGATGAGAACGACGACTTGCTGGCGGCAGAAGTCTGGCAGACTGCGCCGAGAGGAGCGATCGATCCAGTGCGAGGAACGAAACGGAAGAAAGAGGCTCTCGCGATTCTCAAAGCGTTGGGGATGCCGAGAGAGCAGCAGAACGATCGCTCGGCCCTGACCCTGCTTGGGCTACTTGGGTTGAAGCCTGCCTCGGCGTGGTCTGAAGCGTCGGCGCCACTGTGCGGCATCACGCAATTGATGGATTTCTTCGCCAAGGAGTATGGCAAGACGTACGCGCCCAATTCGCGGGAGACTGTGCGGCGTTTCACCGTCCACCAGTTTGTACAAGCAGGAATTGCGATCCCGAACCCGGACAAACCGGATCGCGCCACAAACAGCCCGAAGGCGGTCTACCAGATCGAGCCGAGCGCATTAAGCCTCGTCCGAGAGTTTGGGACCGACACTTGGGAGCCAAGTCTCCGTAAGTACCTCACGTCGTCGAAGACGCTTCAGGAGAGGTACGCGGCCGAGCGAGATCTCAACCGGATCCCGCTCTCCCTGCCGGGTGGTCCGATCACCCTCTCCGCAGGCGGCCAGAACGATCTGGTCAGGAAGATCATCGAAGAATTCTGTCCACGGTTCACTCCCGGGGCCACACCGCTCTACGTTGGCGACACGGCGCGAAAGTTCGCGTACATTGACGAGCCGACCCTTCGAGGGTTCGGCTTTAGCGGGGACATCCACGGGAAGATGCCGGATGTGGTCGTTTCTCACACGGAGAAGGGCTGGCTTGTTCTCATCGAGGCGGTCACCAGCCACGGCCCCATCAATCCGAAGCGGCAAGGGGAGCTCCGAACCCTCTTTCCCGCGGCGGCCGGGAACCTGGTCTTCGTCACCGCCTTTTTGACAAGGCGCGACATGGTGCGATACGCGTCCGACATAGCGTGGGAGACGGAGGTATGGGTGGCTGACGCCCCGACTCACCTGATCCATTTCAACGGCGAGCGATTCCTCGGGCCGTACTGATCAGTCCCGCCCCGAACCATGGCCGGTTTCGGTCGGAATGGGTCTTTGGTTTCACTCGGAGTCGGTGGCTTGAACCCCAACCACAAAACGCATACTCGACCTTGCCTTCCTAGTGGGAACGCGTGCCTTGGCATTGAGCTGGGCAGCACGCACGGTGTCGAACTCAGCGCCGCCGAGGCGAGAGGCCTCCCGCAGTCGGTGCGACACACAACGTAGGTCAGAAAGGCTGCACTGCGTGCGTTATCGAACAGACGCGACGAACGCCGGCACGCAAGCTCAACCTGTCAGATAGGCAAGGCCTGCGGGCTGTGCAGCTCGGTCGCAGTCCGCAGGCTAGCGTAGCGAGGAACTCGATCCTGGCTTTGGGCCACTGCTGTGTCGTCAGAAATGATACGAAATATAAGTCCGTAGTGAAATGCAAGTGAGCTGGCGGGTAACGATCAAACGGGCCTGGGCCCGTTGGGCGGAGGTGGATGGCGACCAGCGCGCCGCCGCCTTTGCCTATTACCTGTTGCTCTCACTCCTGCCACTGGTCTTCATCCTGACGAGCGCAGGGTCACTGTTCGTAGAGCGCGAAGTGGCAACGCGTGAGGTCGTTCGGTGGATAGAACACTATGTGCCGCTGACCGGCGAACAGGAGCGCGGTGCGATGGAGAGTATCCACGGGATTTTTGAAAAGCGCGGGAGAATCAACCTGGCAGCGCTTCCCCTGTTGCTCTGGGGCTCGCTAAAATTCCTACGCACCCTGATCCGGACCACAAACCGCATCTGGCATTCGCCCAGTTACAACTGGTGGCGATTGCCTCTGAAAAGCCTCGGCCTGCTCGGGATCACGTCGAGCGCTGCCTTTCTAGGCATTCTCCTGCCTGGCGTCGCGCGGCTGGCCCGCCGCTGGCTCGCCGCCTATCTCGAATTTCCCGATTGGACATTTGCCCTCTTGTTCAGTCTCCTGCCTTGGCTCATTTTGTTCAGCGGAGTCATCATGATTTACAGGCTGGCGCCCAACCGACCTACCAAATTCTCCGAGGTGTGGATCGGAGCACTCGCCGCAACGGTCTTGATCTGGATCGGCGAATGGCTGTTCCTGGCTTACGCGGTCCACTTCGCGCATTTCAACATGCTCTATGGCACGCTGGGAAGCGTGATGGCGTTCCTGTTGTGGATCTATCTCTCAAGCTGCGTCGGCGTGTTCGGAGTTTGCTTTTGTGCAGTTCAGGCGGATGGGATTGCTCCGAAAAAGTGGACGGTGTCTTAGTTATGCCGCGATAGCCGCGGCGGCTTGCTTT
>CAZFQH010000230.1:0-6967 GCA_964520805.1 uncultured Acidobacteriota bacterium
ATTTGGAGCGGGAGACGGGATTCGAACCCGCGACGTCCACCTTGGCAAGGTGGCACTCTACCACTGAGCTACTCCCGCGCTTTTACGGTGCCAGCCCACGCAATTTAGCTTCTCAAGGGCCTCCCCGTCAACGCCCCGGTGAAGCCTGTGAGGGTCCGATCGTTCTCTGTAAACACTTGATTGTAATGATATTAAGTAGTGGATAAGCGCCGAGGATTTATTTCTTGCTGTACCAGAAACTGTCCGGCTCGGCTATAGTCTCGGTTTGCCTCGCAGCGACAGTGACGGCTCAAGGCGGCGTAGCCAAGTGGTTAAGGCGGAGGTCTGCAAAACCTCTATTCACCGGTTCGACTCCGGTCGCCGCCTCCAGCATTCGTTTAGTTGGGGGGCGGTGCACGGACCGGCCCCCCAATGGCCCAAGGCCAGGCTTCGCGCGACCCCCGGCGCTCCGTCCGAAGTGAATTCGGCCTCAGTTGGGGATTCAGGCTCGCCTGCGATCCGAGTCCAGCGGATTGGGCCTGCTTTCCGCTGGAGACAACCGGTACTCGTTTCGCAGTTGTGGGTCCTTCGCGCCGTCCTAGGGCGGCCACAAGGGCCGCCCCTACGGTTCGTGGAACGCCGCCCCGCCGTGTTCGGGGGATGAAGCGCCGCCCGCCGTGTTCAGGGGATGAAGCGCCGCCCCGCCGTGTTCAGGGGATGAAGCGGCCGCCCGTCGTGTTCGGATCAAGCGTCGCCTGCCGATGAAGCGTCGCCCCGCCGTGCTCGGGGGATCAAACGCCGCCCCGCCGGATCAAACGGCGCCTCCTACGGGTTTGGGGAATCAAACGCCGCACTGGTGGTTGACCTTTCCAGGTGACAGCCGAGAGCCTAATCGGTGTTCGCGTGCTGGCATCCTTTCTGCTTAAGGTTCGTATGCCCTCAGGGATTTCCCCGGGGTGAAGGAGGATTGAAGTGAAGAAGAGTCAGGCGGTTCTCGGCGCATTTATGTGCGCTGGTCTCATGGGTCTGGTCCCGGCGGACGCGAGCGCCTCGGGTTTCGAGGTGCGGATCGGGGGGATGCTGCCGCGCGCGAAATCCATCCTCTTTGATGACAGTATCAAGTTGTATCAGGTCGAGAAGGAAGACTTCACGGGTGGCTTTGGCGGCCTCGAGTTCACCAAGAATCTCGCGCCGAACCTCGAACTGGGCCTCGCCATCGAGGGTTATGGACGGGAGATTCCGACGAGCTATCGCGAGTTCACGCGGCCTTCTGGGCGGGAGATCGAACAGACGCTCCGGTTTGTGGTGGTTCCCACCTCCGCCATCGTTCGTTTTCTGCCGAGCGGGCGCTATCGGACCCTCACCCCGTATGCGGGTGTGGGCGTGGCCGCGATGTTCTGGCAGTACGAAGAGTTCGGCGACTTTATCGACTTCGATTCGCGGAGCTTCCCCGTGGTGTTCGACTCGTTCAAGTCGACCGGCGTGACCCCGGGCCTCGTCTTGAATGCGGGCCTTCGTTACCGGGTCAGCGAGGACTTCCAGATCACCGCTGACTTCCGGAACTTCTCCGGCAAACAGACGATGAGCGGCGACTTCTCTCCGAATGAGATCGATGTGTCGGGAGCGGCCTTCACCGTAGGCTTTCGATTGACCTTTTAGGGACGAGGTACCGGGCGTAGACGGGTGGGGGGGTGAACCTCGCCCGTCACCACGAAAGGCGGGTCCCGTCGCTGGTGACGTGCAAGGTGCCGAGCCAATCGGTTCGCCACACCAGCGCTCCCGCTCGCGACCACCGCTCGACCACTCTGGGCGCAGGGTGAGAGAACCGGTTGCGCGAACCGACTGAGATCAAGGCAATACGCGCGCGCGTTTCCGAAACGAGGTGATGTGAGCTCGAGGTTGCGGCCCCATGGTGGCCGACCTTGACCACGTCGTAGCGTCGGCCACCCAAGTCCAGCCGCTGCTCGTCGAGTCGACCGGCGTCTCCCATCAGCAGGAAGGTACTGGCCCCATGCCGGACTTCCAGAATCAATGAACGCGCGTTCTCATCGCTGCCCCTTGAATCACGTGGCGGACCTGGACCGAGCACCCGGAACAGGATGCCATCGAGCGTCCACGCATGGCCGGTTTCAACGATCCGGGTGACGGAGGACATGGTTCGGTCCGACGGGCCGTTGGTGAATATTCGTGCAGGGCGGAAGTGCCGGATCAGGAACGGCGCGCCGCCTTCATGGTCGGCGTGGCGGTGAGTCACCGCCAGCAGATCGATCCGTCGATGGCCCAGATCCCAGAGGGCTTCGGCGACCACCCTTTCTCCGGCGTCAAAGGTCCCGAAAAAGGGGCCGGCGTCCACGACCGCCACCCGACCGCCTGGTGTTTCCAGGATCAGAGCGTCGCCCTGTCCGACGTCAAGGAACCAAAGATGCAGGCGACCATCGCCTTTGGGTAGACCGCTCAGGGTGAGGGAGGCCAGCAGGCCGGCGAGCGGGAGCACAAGGCGCCGAGCGCCCGACGAAGCGGCGGCGCCGACCAACCCCGCCAACAGGGCGAGTGGCGGTCCGGGCCCGCGCCAGTCCGGATCGGCAGTGGCGGCGTGGTGGGCGAGGGTCCTCAGGCTTTCGGCGATCAGGCCGCAAACCGCGCCGGCTATTGAGGCCAATGGCGCGAAAACTAAATCGAGCGCGGCAGTGACGAGCGAGCCATAGAGCAGCGCCACCGCGAGGGGCGCGGCCAGAAGATTCGCGGGGAGGGCCACGAGCGTGAAACGATGGAAGTGGATGAGAGTCAGGGGCACCACCGCCACCGAGGCCACCAGGGTCGCGGCCAGAATATCGGCGAGCAATCCCGGCAACCGGGCCCTCTGCAAAAAGTGGGTCACGAAGCCGGCCCAGGTCACAAGGGCGAGGGTGGCCGCGAACGACAGTTGCAAGCCTGGATCCAGGGCGTCGAGCGGGCGCGTGGCGAGAATCACGAGGGCGGCCAGGGCGAGAAAGTTGGCTCCGCCCCGCTGTAGATCCACCCTCACGCCCACCGCGAAGGCCACCGCCATTGCAGTCGCCCGTACGATCGAATCTTCGGCGCCCGCGAGAAGGCAATAGGCGAGCAGGGCCAAACACTCGAGGGCGCATCCGGGCCACGAGAGGCGCAGCGGCCGCGGCATGAGTCGCCTTAGGCCGATGACGAGGGCGGCCACCTGCGATCCGGAAACCACCAGCAGATGGAGCAGGCCCGAGGAACGGAAGTCCTCGCGGGTGTCCACGTCCAGCGCCCCTTCGTCGCCAAGGACCATCGAGGCGGTGACAGCGCGGCTCAGAGGGTCCTCGACGTGGCGCCACGACCACTTCAAGCGGTCCCGCATCCCGTCGATCCAGTTCCTTGATGGCGGGTCGGTGCTGGTGATTCGAATCAGCCGATCGGCCTTGCAGGTTGCGAACGCGTGAACCCGCTCACGTCTGGCCCAGGCCAGTTGATCGAAGCCGCCGGGGCTGCGAACGGGTTGGGGACGACGCAACTCGACCCATGCGGACACGGTGTCGCCCTTCGAAAGCCTTTGAACCGAGTCGAACGGCGGTGTCGACTGACTCCGGACATAGACCCGAATCGAGCCTTCATACACGAGAGTTTTTCCCTCGGCCACGATCCTTGAAGAGCGCAGTTCGAAGCGCATTTCATCGTCCACGACCTTCGGATCGGACACGAGGCGCCCCTCAAGAATGACGACGCCAGCGACATCGGCGATGGCCCATGGAAGGTGGAGGCGGTCGTACTCGCCCCGCGCGAGGTTTGCGAGGGTGGCTCCCGCCGCGGCCGCCGCGACCACCAGCGCGGTGAGCGTCACCTGCCCGGGTCGCACGATCGCGGTGATGCAGACGAAGACGGCGAGAGCAAGGGCGAGGGCCAGGGGTGGGCCCGGTTCGGATCCGGGCACGAGTGTGCCGCAGACCAGTCCCACGACGAGGTAGAAGAGTGGCTGAGGATGAAACGGCATCACCCACGAATCGTCGTCTTCCACCCTATCGCGCCAATTGCTCTCTTGTGACGCTTCGCCCGGCGTCCCAGGGAACATCCTAATAGCTGGTGACGTCCTATACCTTGTGTGACAAGATACCAGGCGTTACCATTTCCCTCATGACGAAGCACGAAGAACGGCCGGAAAGCCGCAAGGGTATCGAGCGGGAGCTCAAGCGGGGGACCCTCGAGCTCATCGTCCTTCACCTTCTGGCGCCCGGAGAGGCCTACGGCTACGAAATCGTCTCGGAACTCACCACCGAAACGAGCGGCGCGCTCGAAGTCACGGACGGGACGCTCTACCCTGTTCTCTACCGCCTGGAGCGGGCAGGTCTTGTGGATGTGCGTTGGGAAACCCCGCCCCGGGGCGTGCCGAGGAAGTATTACCGGCTCACCCCCGCCGGGCGTCAGGAGCTGGCCACCCTTACCGAGGAGTGGACCACCTTCGCGAAAGCCATGACAAAACTCCTCCAGAAGGAAAGGAAGACCAAATGAACGCCGCAGACCAATTCATCCGCAGTGTGCTCGACTGCCTGCCCCCCGCGGGGCCGACGCGAGCCCAGATTGAAATGGAGCTTCGCGGGATCATTGCCGAGCGGTTGGAGAACGGCCGAACTCCGGCCGAGGTCTTCCGCCAACTTGGCGACCCCAAGGCGCTCGCCCTTTCGTACCTCGGCGCGGTCCCCCTGGTCATGGCGCCGCTGGGCCGCCGCATCGGGGCCAGGCTTGCGGACATGGCCATGATGGTTCTTTGCATCGTGCCGGCGTTGGTCCTGGCCGGCTGGACCCTTCCTTCCGAGATAGCGGTGCTGGCGGTGCTCGGAGGCCTGATCGGTGGAGGGATGGTCTATGGGATTGGCACGATCGCCACCGAATACTGGTGGGGCCAGACTCCCGGCAAACGCTGGTTCGGCCTCCACGTCGTGCAGGAGTCGGGTGCGGCCATTGGCTTGGGACAGTCGGTGGTTCGGCAACTCCCGATGGTCCTGCAGATCTACTGGATCGATGGCCTGTTCGCATTCTTCACCGATAAGCAGCAGCGCGCGTTCGAACTGCTTTCGAAAACCCGCGTGGTCCTGGAGGACCCGCCGCGAGGGGTCACAGACGCCGCGCGATTCCGATCGGAGCGACCATGATTGAGATCCGCGACCTGGTCAAGGTCTATCCCGGACCCATCGTGGCGCTTGCGGGGCTGAGCCTCGAGATTCCCCGCGGGATGTTCGGACTTCTCGGTCCCAATGGCTCCGGGAAAACTACGCTGATGCGGATCCTCGCCGGTCTGCTCGAGCCCACTGCGGGCGCCGTGTTCAAGGATGGCTGCGACGTCACCTTTACTCCCGAGCGGATTTGGACGCGCCTTGGTTACCTGCCTCAGGACTTCGGCTTCTATCCGAACCTGACGGGGAGGCAGATGCTGTTTCATCTTCTCTCTCTCAAAGGTGTCGAGGGGCCCGAGGGACTTGACTCGATTTGCTCATCTCTGCTGGATCAGGTGAATCTGAGGGCCGCGGCCGATCTCAAGGTCCGTTCATATTCGGGCGGCATGCGGCAAAGGCTCGGCATCGCCCAGGCCATCGCGGGCGACCCCGATCTGGTGATTGTCGATGAGCCGACCACCGGACTCGATCCGGAGGAGAGGATTCGTTTCTATCGGCTGCTGGCCGAGCTTGCGGAGGCTCGGACGGTCCTGCTTTCGACCCACATCGTCGAGGACGTGGCCATGCTCTGCCCCCGCTTTGCCGTGATCCGTCAGGGCCGTCTGGTCGAAGAAACCACGCCATCCGCGGCCCGGGCCGCCCTGAGCGGCCGGATCTTCGAAGGGAGGGCGAGCCACGACCAACTCGAGGTTCTAAGAAAGAGTGGGCGGCTCACTCAAAGCTACTTCTACGAGGGGCGGAATCTCGCCAGAGTTCACGTCCCCGAAGGTCCGCCGCCTGACGGGTTTCAACCGTCTCCACCCACCCTCGAGGATGCGTACCTGATCCTGATGCGAAACGAGGTGGCGGCAGCGCAGTCCGACCCTTCCATCGCTCCCGGTCCTCCCGTATGACTCTGCCCGCGAGCGTCCACCGTCTCCTCATCGTCGCGCGGCACGAGGCATCGACCCAGATGCGCAGTCCGATGCTCTTCGGGCTGTTCGCGTTCGCCGCCATCGCCACTGTCGCGATCAACCCCGCCGCCATGATCCCCTCCGGGGATGCAGCGATCGGCGGCGTCCGGCCTTTCAGCAATTCCCGCTACGCCCTCGCCCAGACTTTCGCGTTGACCGGCCTGCTCTTCTATACCTTCCTGACCTCGATCCTTGCCGGCCTCGCGGTGGTTAGGGACGACGAAGAGAGGGTGGGGGATCTGATTCACAGCACGCCCCTCACTCCACAGGAATACGTTCTGGGGAAGTTCGGTGGCATCGTCGCCGTCCTTGGCCTGGTGGTGACCGCCCATCTGACCCTGGCCATCGTGTGGTACGAGGGTGCCTTGTGGTGGGGTTCCGATGCCATCCTCGGGCCCTTCGGTCTCGCCAACTATCTGATCCCGGCGATGATCTTCCTGGTCCCGGGGATTGTTTTCTGCGCGGCCCTGGCCTTCGCGGCAGGCGAGCGAACCCGCGCTCCCCTCGCGGTGTATGCGGTGTCCACGGCCTTGTTCTTCGGCGCCCTCGGTGGCCTGATCCCGCGTCCCTCTTCCTCCCTCGACGGCGCCCTCGATTTGTTTTTTCAAACCTTCGATCTGTGGGGCGCCCGCTGGCTGTCTCAGACCATCTTCCACGCCGACCGGGGGGTGGAGTTCTACAACCAGGCTCCCTTCGCCTTCGATTGGGCCTTTCTTCTCAACCGATTGTTCGTGGCCGGTGTGCCTGCGCTGGCGATAGGAATCAGCATGCGGCACGCCCGAAACCGGATCCGCGGGCGGGGGAGAGCTTCCAGTCGCGGCCCAGGTGTGCCGCGCGAACCCGCCGTAGCCGAGTCGTCCGCCGTGGCGG
>CAZFQH010000231.1:0-6932 GCA_964520805.1 uncultured Acidobacteriota bacterium
GGTCATCGCGACCCAGAACCCGGTCGAGTACCACGGCACCTACCCTCTCCCCGAAGCACAGCTCGACCGTTTCGGACTGCGGCTCGCTCTCGGCTATCCAGCACCCGAACTCGAAGTGGATGTGTTGTTCAGCCAGACCCATCACCATCCTCTGGAGGACCTGCAACCCGTCATCGATCCGGGCGGCATTCTGAAAATGCAGTCGGCGGTGCGCGCGATCAAGGTCGAGCGAAGTCTCGGGCGTTACATCGTCGGGCTTGCGGACGCGAGCCGCAAACACCCCTCGCTCAAAACCGGATGCTCGCCTCGCGGCACGCTCGCGCTCTTTCGCATCACGCAGGCCCGCGCCTATCTCGAGGGCCGCGACTACGTGGTGCCCGAAGACATCAAGGCTCAGGCGATTCCCACTCTCGCGCACCGTCTCGCGCTTGATACCAAGGCCCGCTACGCCGGCCTCCAGAAAGAGGATGTGGTGCGACAGATCCTCGACCAGGTCCCGATCGGCGTCTGATGCCCGCGGCGCCGGAACCGCTCGGTGTACGGCTGCGCCGCGCCCCTCTCCTGGGCGGGCTGCTGCGGTCGTGGGATGTCCGCCTGACCCCGCGCGGCCGATTCCTGCTGATCGCACTGGCCCTGCTCGGGCTCGCAGGGGGCGACACCCGCAAGACCCACGCTTATCTCCTCTTCTCTGTGGCCTCCGGGCTCTTCGCGGCCGCTGTCGTGTTCGCGTTCCGATTCAGACCGCGGGTTGATGTCGCGTGCGAACTGCCACCGCGCGCGACCGCGGGAACACCCTTGACGCTGCGCGTTGTCGTCACGCCGCGCGGTGCTTCGGGAGGCGAAGTTTTGGTCGAAATGCCTCGACCGGTCCTACCCACCGAAGTGCTTCGTGTGGTTCCGGTGAGTGCGTTCCTGAGCCTGGGTGCCGAAGCCGAGGAAGTGACCGCAACCCTGACCCCCGAACGGCGCGGCCGCTATCGCTTTCGCGGCGCGCGCGCTCGGCGAACCGATCCGCTGCGCCTGATGACCACACTCCCGGTTGCCGCCACTGACGAGAGCCTTCTTGTGTATCCGCGCTTCTGGCGCCTCGACCAGTTTGATGTACCGGTCGGCCGCAGCTACCAGCCGGGTGGCATTCCCCTCGCCTCCAGCACCGGCGATGCCATCGAGTTTGTGGGCACGCGCGACTATCGGGAAGGCGACCCCATCAAGAACATCCACTGGCGCTCGTGGGCGCGGCGCGGCAAGCCGGTGGTGAAGGAGTACCAAGCGGAGTACTTCAGCCGGGTCGCCCTCATCCTGGACACGTTTTTGAAACCGGGGTTCGCCCCGAAGGATCGTGCGGCTTTCGAAGCCGCGGTGTCCACGGTGGCATCGATCGCCGACTGGTTCAGCCGTGGGGAAGCGGTGGTCGATGTGCTCGCGGCCGGTCCCGATCTTTACGAGGTCAGCACGGGGCGCAGCCTCGGGTATCTCGAGAACATCCTCGATGTCCTCTCCTGTCTCGAGCCTTGTTCGGATCCTCCCTTCGCCACGGTGGGGCCTCCGCTCTTCGACAAACTCGCGCGGCTCACCAGCGTCGTTGTGGTGATGCTCGACTGGGACGACGCGCGCGAACGTTTTCTTCGCAGCGTTCGTGATCAGGGAACCGCGGTGCGCGCGATCATCGTACGTTCCGGCGACACCACGAAGTCGTGGGCGGGGGCTGCGGGCGACATTGGTGTCTTCTCACAAATCACACCCGAGGATGTGGAGCGGGCTCTCCAGGCCGCGGTGCGCGGATGAGCTTCTCCCGGCCCCGCCTGCCTCATCTCCTGATCTGCGGTTTCGCGGCGTCGTGCGGGATTGTGGTCGCGCTCGTCCTTCGCTCCCCGGTGGCGGCAGCCCTGGCCCTGATTCCGGTGGCCGCGATCTGGGCCTCCTGGTCGATGCCGCGGAAGGTCGCGGCGACCGCAACGTGGATCGCGCGTGGTGGCGCCCTCGCGGTCATCGTGGCGGGCCTGATCTTGTCCGCGTATCCGGTGGTGCCCGAACGAGAGCTCTTCGCGGTGGTCAGCAATGTCGCTCTGGTCCTTCTTTCCTGTGGAGGTTTGCTGTTGCTGGCTCGGCAGCCGCCCGGGGCTGGAGTCTCCCCGGCGATGATCGGGGCACTGGTGGCTGCGTTTTTGCACCCGGATGCGCCGTGGGTGAGGACGGTTTCAGGGTTCGCGGCGATCTTCCTGGTCGCATGGCTTGTGAGCAACGACGATGGGCGGGCCGCTCCGCGCCGTGTGCGTCTGCTGCCGGCTTCGATCTTCCTCGTGATCGCCGCGTCCGCTGCGGCTGGTGTGGCGATGCTGCTCCCCTGGGCTCAGCCGCAAGTCGAGCTGTACGCCGCTCGGATGATCTCCAACGATCTCGAGGCCGCGGTCGGGCTCTCGACGGAATCGCGATTGGGCGAAGTCGAGCAGCTCGCGCAGTCCAAGCGCATCGCCCTTCGCTACTACGCCGATCGCGCCTCTAACCTGCGGGTGCGGGTCTTCACCGGATTCGACGGCCGGGCCTGGAAAGCGGACCCCAGACGACCACAGGCGCTTCAGAAGATGCGTGCCCCTGCAGGCCTCTGGCCTCTGTTCGACGAAACGCCGGGCCTGGCCAGTGGCCTCACAGCGGTAGCACCTCCTGCGGACCTCCTTTCTGCGCGGGTCGTGGTGCGTTCGCCCGAGCGCGGCGCGATGCCGGTGCCCGCACACACTGTGGCGGTCAAGGTCGAAGACGTGGCGATCGAGTACACCCCTTCGGGCGTACTTCTTCCATCAAGCCGCGCCGCGGTCTACGCAGTCTTGTTCGCTGCCGCCGCCCCTGACGAGAGCGCCCCGGGACCCGAGATGCTCGCGGTGCCTGAAAAGATCGATCCCCGTTTGCGGGATCTCGCGGCCACGCTCGCAGGCGCCTCGCGGACCCCCGCGGAAATCGTCGATCGCGTGGTCGGACATTTCCAGTCGGGCTATCGCTATTCCCTGAACGTGGGGGCCTTTCGCACCGGCGACCCTGTGGCGGAGTTCGTCTTCGAGAAGAAGAAGGGTTACTGCGAATACTTCGCCTCCGCCAACACCTTGCTGTTGCGGCTTGCCGGCGTTCCCGCGCGTTACGTGACGGGCTACGCGGTGCGACCCTTTCATCGCTCGGGTTCGCACTATGTCATTCGCGATTCCGACGCCCATGCCTGGACCGAGGCCTACATTCCGGGTCGAGGTTGGGTCGAGGCGGATGCCACACCGGCGGGGGACTACGAGGCGGTCCATGGCAATCCGCCGAATGGCGGAATTGGGGCGGCCTTCGGCGCGCTTTACGATGAGGCGGCGGCCCTCTTTGCTCAAGGCGGCAGTCTCGGCCTTCTGCGGGGATTGGGTCGCACCGCTTTCGAGCACCCGGTGGGACTCGCCCTTCTGGTCGCGGCGGCGATGGCCCTCAAGTTCCGGAAGCGTCTGCGAAGGATGCGCGCATCGAGCGCTCTTGCTCCGACCGATGTCACGACCTACGAGTTCCTGACTCCACAGATGCGAAGCCTGCTCGGAAGCCTTGATACCCTCTTCGCGCAGCGTGGCTCTCCGCGCCGGCCCTCGCGCGCCCCCCGAGAGCACGCGCTGGACCCCGCCGTCGCTCTTCAATCGGACGAGCGCCCGGTCTGTTTGAAGGCCGTGGACCTGCTCTATTCGCAGGCCTACGGAGGCGCCCCGCCCGACATCCGCGAACTCGAAGCGATGACCACCACCCTCACCACCCTCGCCGCCCCGGGAATGAAGCGCCGCCTCGATTAGGACTTGGGGCCGGGGAGGCCACCCTTCGGCAAGCTCAGCGCATCGCCCCTACAATTCCGGAAACCGCGACGCCGATCTGGTGGTGGCCGGAGCGAATGTAGAGGCAGGCCTAGTGCCTGCCCTTTCCGCACGGAGCGGCGGGGGTCTCACGGCCATCCAGAACGCGCGGGCGGCCACCCTTCGGCAGGCTCAGGCACCGCCTCTACGATTTCGGAAACTGCGACGCCGATCGGCTGGCGGGCGGAGCGAATGCAGGGGCAGGCCTCGTGCCTGCCCTTTCCAACTAGACTTGGGACGATGATTGCGACGGATCGCGCTTCGCGGACCATTTCGTTCGACGCCCTCAAACAGCCGCTGTCCCCGCTCTTCCGCGATTACCTCGCGTCGCGCGGCCGGGCCTCGGATTTCTACCCGCTCGGCTTCTCACGCGAAGATATGGCGAAGGTCGCCGAGGCTACGGCGGCCTACCCCCATCCTCGCGCCGAGGTGGCTGATGCGCTTTCCGGTGAACAACCTGAAGGAAGCGAAGCGCGAGCGAATGCCGAGGCTCTGCGCGATCCCAAAACCCTGGCCGTGGTTACCGGGCAGCAATCGGTTCTTTTCGGCGGTCCGCTCTATGTTCTCTACAAGGCTCTCGCGGCCATGGAACTAGCGCGCGCCATGAGCGAGTCCCTGAAGACCCGGGTGGTGCCGATCTTCTGGGTGGCCTCGGACGACCACGACTTCGCCGAGATTCGCGCCACCACGATGATGGACGGGAACACCGAACTGAAGACACTTCGGTATGAGCCCGCCGAGGAGCCGAACCTCCGTCCTGCGTCGACCATCATCCTCGACCAGACCATCGATGGTCTGGTTCGGTCGGTCCGCGAGCTCCTGCCGGTCTCGCCCTGGCGCGACGACGTCTGCGATGCGCTCGTAGCCGCCTATCGCCCCGGGGTCTCGATCAGCGGGGCGTTCAGCAAACTTCTCCAGCATTTTCTCCCGGGCCTGGTGATTATGGATCCGGCGCTACCTCGCCTCAAGGCTCTGATGCTTCCAGTGGTCGAGCGCGAGATCGCCGAGTCGTCTCCCACGTCCAGGCTGGCCGCGGCCATCGGAGAGAAACTCCTGGCTGCGGGCTATCACCAGCAGGTCCCGGTGCGCGCGAGTGGTTTCCTCAACCTGTTCCTGGTGGACGGCGGAAAGCGCCGCGCGCTGGGCCTGAGCGACAAGGGGATTGAGGTTCGCGGCGGCAATAAGGTAATGGCGCCCGCCGAACTGCTGACTCGTCTCGCCGCATCTCCCGCGGATGCGAGTCCGGGGGTCATGTTGAGGCCGTTGGCCCAGGACCACCTTCTGCCTACCATTGCGTACATCGGCGGTCCCGCGGAGGTCGCGTATCACGCGCAGATTGGTCCGTCCTACGCTCACTTTGGAATACCGCGCCCGGTGATCTTTCCGCGTCCGTCGTTCTCCCTGGTGGATGCGGCCACCGCTCGGGCCATGGACGCGGAGTCGCTGAGCTTCGAGGACCTGCAGACCGACACCGAAACCCTGCTCGCCCACGTGGCGCGCGAGGCCAATCCGGAAGTGGAGAAGGTGTTCGCCGAGGCGCGGGTCGAAATCGAAGGCGCTTTCCAGAACGTCGAAGAGACCCTCGCCAGGCTCGACTCCACGCTGCGCGGCGCCGCGCAGTCCGCGGCCGGCCGCGCGTTGCACCAGGTAGAGGGCCTTCAGGAGAAGGCCCTCCGCTCGATGAAACGGCAGGACGCGACGCGGTCGGAACGACTGCGCCGCACCCGCGATTTCGTTTTCCCGGGAGGCGCTTTGCAGGAACGCGGGGTTTCCTGGATTTCCCTTATCGCCCGCTACGGCCCGCCGATCATTGACGACATCCGCCGCCATATGGATCCGTGGGCGAAGGGCCATCAGGTGTTGCCGATATGAAGATTGGGATGATCGCACCTCCGCTCGGGACCGCTTCGATGACGGTGGCGGCCTCGCTGTCGCGCAACCTCGCCCGACGTGGTCACGAGGTCCACTTCATCGGCCACCGTTCGGGCACGCCCTATCTCGCCGAAGACGGGGTGAGCGAGCACGTGATCGACCCGTCCACCTGCGGCACCACCGACCCTCCGATGCACGATCTGGCCCTCGCCGCCAAGATCGCGGCCGTGGCCGAGGAGGCGAAGCTCGACCTCATCCACGTCCATGCCGCCATTCCTCATGCGGTGGCCGCGGCTCTCGCCACTCGGATCATGGGGAACCATCCGCCGCGCCTCGTCACCACGCTGCATGGCGCGGAGCTTCCGCTCATCGCCTCGGACCTGTGCCTGCTGGGCCTTGCTCGCAACGGCCTCGACAGTTCGGACGCCGTGACCTGCGTTTCCCACGCGCTGAGAAGGGAAGTGCTTCAGGAGTTTGGGGCGAGGAAGCTGCACGTGATTCCAGACTTCCTCGACACCACGCCCCGCACGTTTCGGGTGGGCAGTTCGACGCGGCCCGCGGTTCTCCATATCTCAAACTTCCGTCCGGGGAAGCGCATCGACGTCGTGCTTCAGACGTTCGCCCGCGTGTTTCGGGAGCTGCCCGCCGATCTGCTGCTGGTGGGCGATGGTCCCGAACGCGCCATGGCCCGCGAGATGTCACGATCGCTGGGCCTGGAGTCTTCGGTGAAGTTCCTCTCGGGTGTCGAGAGCTACGAAGCCCTTCCGGAGGCGGACGTTTTTCTTCTGCCTTCCGAGAACGAGTCGTTCGGCTTCGCGGCACTCGCGGCCATGGCCGCGGGCATTCCGGTGGTGGGCTCCGATGCAGGCGGCCTGCCTGAAGTGGTGAAACACGCGGAATCCGGGTATCTGCTTCCGGTGGGCGATGTCGAAGGCCTCGCCGAACGCTGCTGCGAAATCCTCCGCGACAAGGAACGCAGGAAGGCCATGGGCGAGGCCGCCCGCCATCGCGCCCAGTCCCTGTTCGGAGCCGAGCGCGTCGTCGGAGAGTTCGAGGCCCTCTACGCCAGCCTGACGTAGCGAAGCGCAAACCCTATGCGCAAGTTGGACCTCTCGTCATTGCGAGGAGCCTTTCCGTTCGGTATCGCGAGCGCGAAGCCTGCCCTTGGGGCAGCGCGAAGCCTGCCCTTGGGGCAGCGCGAAG
>CAZFQH010000232.1:0-6927 GCA_964520805.1 uncultured Acidobacteriota bacterium
ACTCGAAACACCGCGTTGTCAATTCCGGACTTCGTGAACGAAGCATCAAAGAGCCACGACTGACGACGCAATCCATTCCACTGAACTCCCACTCCCCCTTCCAGGACGCTGCCATCAAGGTCGGAACCTCCGGCTCGAAACCGGCTCGCCCGGTTGTTGAGGCGCAACTCCAAATGGGCGCTTGGAGCCACGTCGAATGCATGGCGCGCATCAAGGAATGAGTGGGTCTGCTGCCCATCAAAGGGTGGGGTCCCAGTGGTCCGATCGTCGACCTCCCGGGTCGCGATCCCTCCACTCAGGGAAAACCCGCGATATCGGACCGAGCCGAAACCGAAACCACGAACGTCACCCACATCCCGGCGGCCTGGAACATCGGTCGGCCCGCCGGAAACCCCGGAACCCGACAGCGAATACTCAACCCCGGCCCGAGTTTTTCCACCGCCGAAGAAACCGCCCGAGAACGCGCCGCCCTCTTCGGGCCGCGCATAAAAGCCAAGACCGGTCTTTCGGGTGATGACATTTACGAGACCCATGTAGGCGAAATCCCCATACACCACCGAGCCCGGACCGCGGATCACCTCGATGCGATCGACGAGTTGAATGGGCAGATCCAAAATGACTGTGTTGATTCCCGCGTTGTCGCGGGCCGCGGGCATCGAGTCGATAAGGACCTTCACGTTTCCGGAGTTGAAGGGAAACTGAATTCCCCGCACCACCAGGGAAGGCACGCCCGAGGGATCGCGAACCGCCTCGATGCCGGGAACCATGGAGAGGGCGTCCCAGACCGTCCGCGCGCCCAGGGCGAGAAGCTCCTCCCCGTGAAGGACGCTCACGATGCCGGGAACGTAGTCGCCGTTCATGCGGGTCTTGGTGGCGATCTCCGTTTCCTCACTCACGATCTTCAACAGGTCCTCGAGTTCGGCGTCATCCGCTTTCAAGGGTGACTTTACGGCCGCGGCCGGGCGATCGGCGGGAACCACTTCTTTGGGCGGAGGTGTTGGCTGGGCCTGGGCGGGCTGCGACCAGATGAGGGCAAGCAGGGCCAGGGCCAGGGCTCTTCTGGGTATGAATGCGATGGGAGGGATCATGATGAGTCCTTAAAAGTCCGCGGAAACTTCCGAAGCGACGCCGGTCGACAAATCGCGCACGATTCCGCGACGCCGTCCACTCTGCTTCGCTGTATAGAGGCCCTCGTCTGCCGCGCGAAGGGTTTCCTCGATCGAAGCAGTGAGCGAGGGGATCAGGGTGGCCGCACCCAGGCTGAGTCCAATCGCGCCCGCGAGGGTCAAACCCCCAACCTCGATCGCGGCTACCGCGTTCAGAGTGCGCACCACGAACTGGTGTGCGCCTTCAACATCGGTCTCGGGAAGGACCAGGGCGAACTCCTCACCGCCGTAGCGAGCGGCCATCTCTCCCGGACGGCGACACAACCGGCTGAGGGTTTCCCCGACCTGCCGCAAACAGGCATCCCCGCCGGCGTGCCCATAGCGGTCGTTGAACGCCTTGAAGTGATCGACATCGGCGAGCACCACGGTCAGAACCCTGGACGAGCGCAGGGAACGCCGCCATTCGTCCCGCAGCACTTCGTCGAAACGGCGGCGGTTGGCGATACCGGTGAGGGAATCGACGGTAGCCAGGCGTTCGAGCAGATCGCGCGCCGCCTTGAGTTCAAGATGAGTGCGGACCCGGGCACGAACGATCGCGGGATTGATCGGCTTCACGATGTAGTCAACCGCCCCGGCCTCGAATCCCTGGGTCTCGTCCTCGGTCTGCTCAAGCGCGGTCACGAAGATCACAGGGATCCGCCGTGTGGCTTCTTCGGCCTTGAGGCGCCGGCAGGCCTCGAGGCCGTTCATGTCCGGCATCATCACGTCCAGGAGAATCAGATCGGCGGACGGGGCGAGTTCCAGGGCGCGGGCGCCGCTGATGGCGACGAGCAACTCGTAGGAATCACCAAGCGCCTCGGCGAGCACGTGAACGTTCGCCGGCTGGTCGTCGACAATCAGAACGCGCGAGGCCTGGAGGTTCATGATGAGGACTCCGAAGGCGGAGCACCCAAACGGGCTTCGATGGCTTCGACCTCAAGTGCAGCGGCCGGAAAATCCATGCGGGCCATCGCGTCCTCGATGCGACCCAGGGATGCGGGGAACGATCCGCCGAGGATCGTCCTCACGGCCGCGAAGGAACGCCGGGCCGCCAGGTTTCCCGAGGAGAGATCCTCGGCGAGGCGGGTCAGGGCGGCACGAGCGGCGATCCGGTCCCCTTCATTGAGTTCTGGGACGGCGCGGTCGACGGGCTCCGAAGAAGCCGTGGTCGGCCCGGCGGGGAACTCCGCGACGAGGCGCGCGACGGCCTCGGCCAGACCTTCGATCGACTCCGGGGGCAGGGCACCGGCTGCGATCTCCCGCTCCAGGGCCGCGGCACGTTCGGCGATCTCGATAGCACTCACGGTAGCCGCGTTGCCTTTCAAGGTATGGAGATCGCGCCGAACCGAAGCCAGGTCGAAAGTACTGGCCGCAGTGCGGAGGCGGGCAAGAAGGCCGGGAGCTTCCACCGCCAGGGCCCGCACCAGCCGGTCGTAGAGGGCCTGGTTCCCTCCCGCACGTCGCAGTCCGGCCGCACGATCAAGCACGGACGAGCGCGCCGCCGATCCTGAGTCCACTGGGGACGGATCCGGTGCGAAGGGGGATGAAGGCGCGTCGGAGTGGGTCACATCCTGAGCGAGGGGCGGGGCGAGGAACCGCCCGAGCACCCGGAAAAGGTGGGCCTCCTCAATCGGTTTCGCCACGTAGTCGCTCATGCCCGCGACCAGAAATCGCTCGCGATCTCCGAGCATCGCATGGGCGGTCATGGCGATGACGGGCAATCCGGAAAGACTGGGATCCTCGCGAATCCGGCCCACCGCGGCGAGGCCATCCATGTCCGGCATCTGAACGTCCATCAACACCGCATCGGGCCGGCTCGTTGCCAATTCGCTCAAGGCCTCGCGTCCGGTGGTGGCCTCGCGGACGAGGAGGCCGGCCTGGGTGAGCAGTTCGCGCGCGAGCTCCCGATTGATAGCCTGATCTTCGACCAGCAGCACGGTCTGACCGGGAGCGAACTTCCCGGAAACGGCGACCGGACTGGAGGCACGAAGCCTCTCCCAAGGAGCGAGGGTCATCACCAGTGCGTCGTGAAGGCCCGAGGGCGAGAGCGGCTTGTGCAGCACCGTGGAGATGCCGGCGCTCTCCGCGCGTCTTGTCGCTTCATCCCAGTCGTAGGCGGTCACGAGAATCACGCCCAGCGGCGAGGGGCCTGCCAGTTCAAGAAGGCGCGCGGAGGTCTCGATTCCATCGAGCCCCGGCATCTTCCAGTCGACGAGTGCGATCCGGTAAGGCTCGGTCTGCGCGGCCCGCGAGAATGCCTTCATCGCCTCTTCTCCCGAGGCCACGGCATCGACGCGACAGGCCAGCATCTCGAGCATTCCCGAAAGGGCGACCCGCGCGCTCTCGTTGTCATCCACCACCAGAGCGTGAAGTCCGGTCAAACCTTCGGGCAGGGTGCGTGCCTCGGTGTCGCCCTCGGCGAGGCCAAAGGTGGCGGTGAAGGTAAAGGAACTGCCCCGGCCCACTTCGCTCCGAACCACGATGTCTCCGCCGAGGAGACGAACGAGACGTCGGGAGATGGCAAGCCCAAGACCCATGCCGCCGTAGCGGCGGGTGTTCGAGACATCAACCTGAGTGAAAGGCTCGAACAACGTTTCGAGGTTCTTCGCGGAGATGCCAATGCCGGTGTCCTCGACCGTGAAACGAAGGACCGCGCGGTCGCGCCGGGTTTCGAGGGCCTCGATACGCGCCACGATCTCGCCCTGCTCCGTGAACTTCACCGCGTTGTTGAGAAGGTTCAGCAATACCTGCTTGAGCCGGACCACATCGCCCACCAAAAGGCGAGGCAGGCGTCCGTGGGGTTCGAAGAGCACTTCGAGACCGCGAGCCCCCGCCTTCACTCCTATGACGTCGCTGATTTCCGCCAGCATCTCCTCGAGGTCGAAAGGCTCGTTCGCGAGTTCCAATCGGCCCGCCTCGATTCGGGAAAGATCGAGAATGTCCTCGATGATCTCAACCAGCAGCCGCGCGGAGACGCGAATCTTCTCGAGGTAATCGCGCTCGCGCACGCCCTTCACCGAGCGCAGGGCCAGACCGGCCATGCCCAGAATGGCGTTCAGGGGGGTCCGAATCTCGTGACTCATGTTGGCGAGGAAGTGGCTCTTGGCCCGGTTCGCGGCCTCGGCTTCTTCCTTCGCGTGCTGCAGCTCTTGGCGGAACCGTCCTTCGCTGGTGGCATCCCGGGCGATGCCGTCGTAGGCGATCACCGCGCCCTTTTCTCCTTGAACCGCCACTTCGGAAAGTTCGATGCGATGCCGGTGTCCATGCGCGTCTTCAAGTTCGATTTCCACGGCCTCCCGGTCCGCAGGCCGATCCGCGGCGGCCCGCAGGCTTTCCGAGTGGCGGTTCGCGAACTCGGCGGGTGCGAACCCGAGGACTCTCTGCACGGAATCACTCACGGACAGGAGTCGTCCGTTCGCGTCCTTGCGATAGACAAAATACTGACTGAGGTTGTTGACCAGACGCTCGTAGCGCTTTTCCTGCTGCTGTAGCTCGCGCTCCGCGGCAAAGCGCCGTTCGGTCTGCCGCTCGAGTTGGACGAGAACCGCCACCAGCACGGCCCACAGGACCACCAGCAGTGCGAGGACGGCGAGGGTGACGCGAAGCAGTTCGTCGCCAACCCGGGCCTGCAGATCGCGGAACAGGCGGCTGCTCACTCCGAAGCGGGCAAGACCGAGCACCTCAAGAGTCCGCGGATCGGAGAGGGCCACCTGGGTCGGGAACGATGCCGCGGAAGCATCCCCTCGCTTCAGGTCGAGGCTTTCAGGCGGGGCACCCAGCTCCTCGTGATCGACCTCCAGCACCACGGATTCGAAATAGGTCTGATTCGAGACGGGGTCGCGCAGGAGGAGAAGTTCGTCGAGGGCGGCCCCGAGATTGCGCAGCCGGACCTCGCCTTCGCCGCTCCTGAGGGCGGCGGTGATGAAACCGGACTGGGACATCGAAAGCATCTCGGCCTGGGCCATGGCCTCGGCGCGCAGGCGGGGCTCAAGCACCGAACGGCGATAAATGGCCATGACGCTCGAAAGTGCTATCCCGAGCACCACAAAGATCAAGGTGACAGCAACCACGGCGCCGCGGCCGAAGGTGGAGCGGCCGGAATCGAGCGACCTCACGGGAAGACCCTTGCCACTTTGAGAAACGCAGGCCGCAGGCTGATCTGGGAGGCACGCAAAGAGGGAGTGTTGATGTAGGGCCGGACCTGAGCCTGAATCGAAAGGCCGCCCGGAACGCCCTTCTCGACATCGCCCTCAAACGGGGAGTACACAAGCGCACGACGGTCGACGCCCAACTGAACCAGAGCATCCAGATGATGCCGCCGCAAGGGCTCCGCCACGAAGAAGCCGCCCACGACGCCCGCACTCAACTGCAGGCCAGCCTCGATGCCGAGCACCTCGACCCGGACGGGCAAGCCTCGGATAGGTTCACTCACCCGACGCGCATCCGGTCTCGCCAGGGCGTCCACGAGGGAACGCGCCCGATCTGTGTCGCCAGTGTGCACCACGTAGATTCGCAGGGTTCCTTGCGAGTCCACCTTCCGTTCGATCTCGGTATCCGCGGCCAGCATGGCGCGGAACCACCGAGCACCGCTTTCGGCCCGACCATCGCCGGAAGCGGCCAGGACATCGGTGGGGACGGCGGCCCCCAGCAGTGCGGACAGGAAAAGCAAGGCACCGGCGAGCGGTACTTTCATGGAACGGTGAGGATCCTGGGTCATCTCTGCTTTGCCTTGAAGGGAATTCGAACAGATTCCGGTAAACAAAGTGTGAGAGAGGGCGCTCCTTAGTGTAAGCGGAGCGTAAAGACCGTTCCCGCAGGTCCGTCTTTACTGGATTCTTACAATGGACACGAGGACTCGTACACGGGCTTTACGTCGCCTTGGTCTACTCCTTTCATGAAACTCCTGAACTCCCACAAGAAAACGTCGCATTCGGAACTTCGGGCCTGGACGATCCTGGGCGCCTGCTTCGTCCTGCCTCTTACTCTGGCCGCCTGCGGATCGAGTTCGCCCACAACTCCGACCGCCACCACTCCGAGCGGGGCCACCGCAACTCCCACGCCTGCGTCCGTCAGTTCGACCACGTCTCTGCCGTCTCATTTCGCTCAGTTCTACGGCGCCCCGGCCGCGGTGGAGGGGTCGTTCGTGGTGCTTCGAGCCACGTCGGTCCCCGACCATGGGAGCCCGTACTTCGGTGTCGGCAACAGCGGCTATGAAGCGCCGCACGCCGGCATGCAGGTGAATCCCAACCGGATCGTCTCCCAGAACATGGTCCTGCGAGTCCCCCTCTCACCCCAGGTCGGCAGCGCGAGCAGCACCCCCCTGGGCGTAATGGGTGTCTCCATCAATGGAGTCGCTCTCTTCAACCAGTACGCGGCCCAGATGGCGCCTCTGACTTCGGAGATCATTTCCTTCGACCGCTACAACGGCCACCCGCAGCAGAACGGGATGTACCACTATCACATCGAGCCTTTGTACCTCACGGCCCAGGGATCGAGCCGCCTCCTCGGCGTTCTGCTTGATGGTTTCCCGGTCTATGGAACAAGGGACCCCGATGGCGCCGTCCCCGCGGGCCTCGATACCTGCAATGGTCACGTGGGCGCCACCCCGGAGTTTCCGGGCGGGATCTATCACTACCACATCGTGTCCGCGCCGCCTTATATCGCGGGCTGCTTCCGCGGAACCCCGGGAACCGCGAGCTAGCCAATGCCGAGTCTCCGCAGCGCCGCGGCTCTTGTACTCGCGAGTCTCGCGGGCTTCGCTCAGGCCGGAACCCTCGTCCCG
>CAZFQH010000233.1:0-6899 GCA_964520805.1 uncultured Acidobacteriota bacterium
CGACCCGCCAGAAGTCGACGGTGTCGCCGACCCGCAGATCGGTGGGCGATCTGCGGCCTCGTCGCATGCCGACGCCTCCCCAAAGGATGTCGAGGAAACCCCGCACATGCCACAGCCAGTTCCAAGCGTACCAGCCCGTGAAGCCCCCGATTCTCTGGATCGGCCGGAAGGCGTCGGCGGCGGACGCCTTGATCTCGATCGTCCTCGAATCGATCAGGCGCGAGCCGAACTGGACACCGCCCCAGGAAGGCAAGTCGCCTGATGACGAAAGGGCATCGGACCATCTCGTGGCCGCGAAATCGTTCTCTTCGGTGGTCAGGGCACGGCGAAGAGCCTCTTCGACGCCAATCGGACGGACGCCGAAGACACTGAGCGCGCTTCGGTCGCGAACCACGGTGGAATGGACGATGCTCTCGATCAGGGTGCGTCCGATCCGCGCGTAGATCGGCGTGATCAGTCCGAGCCACAGGCTCGAGATGAACGGGGTCAGCACCGGGACGGGAATCATGATGAGTCGGATCCCGCGCATGCGCGCGTAGGCGCGCATGATGTCGGCATAGGACATCTTGTCCGCGCCGCCGATTTCGTAGACGCGATACTCCGTCACGGGAAGATCGAGGGCGGCTACGAGGTAAGCGAGCACGTCGTCGATCGCGATGGGCTGCGCCTTAACCTTCACCCAGCGCGGTGTGATCATGATGGGCAGACGTTCCACCAGGGCGCGGATCATGTCGAAGGACACGCTCCCGTGACCGATGATGATCGAGGCGCGAAATTCGAGTACCGGCACCTGCGACCGGCGCAGGATCTTTCCCACTTCCTGCCGGCTGCGGAGGTGAGGCGAGAGATCCTCGTCCTCACGGCCCAATCCGCCCAGATAGATGACGCGCCCGACGCCGGCGAGCTTGGCGGCGTGGCCGAAATTGAGGGCAGCCCGGCGATCCTGGTCTTCGAACGACCGGCCCGCCCCCATCGAGTGCACCAGGTAGTAGGCGACCTCCACGCCCCGCAGGGCGCGGTCGAGACTGGCGCGATTGAGCGCATCTCCTTCGACCACCTCGGTGGTCGGTCCGACCTTCGGGACGAGAATTTCAGGCCGCCGGGCCAGGCACCGAACGCGATGGCCCTTGGCCTCGAGGGCTTTCAGTAGTCGTCCGCCCACGTAGCCGGTAGCGCCCGCGAGAAGGATGAGCGGTGTTTCGATGACGACTCCTCTCCGGCGGTTCGACGTCCCTGACGGAGGCGTGAATGAACCGCATCAACAGTGTAGTCCCGTCGACTTGTTCAAGCCCGGAAGCACCGTTCGTGTTCCGCCCTGCTTGATGCAGCGCTCGATGGGCTTTAGAGCGGTTTGGGATTGTTGCCCGACCGGCGGCACGGGATGCCCAGATCGCCAAGCCGGGCGATGACCGGCGCGTCGATGCTCAAGGTTTGGACGGAGGTGCCGTTCCCAGTCCGTACTTCGAAAGGATCGTTTCGAGTTCGCCGGACTTCCGAAGTCCGTCGATGTAGGCGTCGAGGGCCGGCTTGAGATCGCTTCCTTTTCGAACCAGGATGCCCTGCTCCGAGGCCCGGACCCGGACTCCGACCTTGAGGTCGGCGAAGGTGGCGCTTACGGGCTGGCCCACCGCGGCGCGGGAGTCCATGAGGGCGTAATCGGCCTCTTTCTCGAGCACCGCGGTGTAGCTCTCCATGTTGAAGCCGGTGAGGCGGATCTCGGGATCGAGCTTCATCTCGGAGAGGAACTCGAATTGACTCGACCCCTTCATGACGGCGACCCGTTTGCCTTTCAGGTCTTCAACGGTGGAGAGTTTGCTGTCCGGCCGGACCGCGGCCACCGCCCATTGTGTGAAGTACGGAACGGAGAAGTCCGCAGCCTCCGCGCGTTTGGCGGTAATGGTCAGTCGACTCGCGACGAGGTCGCCCTGCCCTCCTTGAAGGGCGGGGAGCAACTCTCCGTAGCCTCCGGTCTGCGGACGCATCTCCAGTTGCAGCCCCAGACTTTTCGCGAAGCCCTTCACCAGGTCGACGTCCACCCCGCTGAAGTGGGCGGGATTCTTCATATCCGCGAGCTTGAGACCCGCGGCCCTCATGGCCTCGATGTCGACCGCCACGAACGGATCCTCCACCGCGGGAAAGGTGAGCATGATGATCCTTCCGCGAGCCTTGGCATCGGCGAGGTCGGAAGCCACGGCGGTTCCGCCGGCTAACGCGATGGCGATCAGGGCCGAGGTCAAAAAGGCGAAAAACCGGGGCGCGGGACGCGGTTGGTGGTGGTGCATGACAGGACCTCCAGCGAAGATATGAGCCCGCAGGCTCGACTAGTTCAGCGTAACACAGCCGCTTCCAGTCGTTCCCGGAGGAAGCCCTCGAGTTTCTCCATCACCAGGGGCCAGGCGTACTCGGCCTGCGCGCGAGCCCGCCCTTGGGCCCCCAGCCGCGACCCTTGCTCGGGATGATCGATCAGGTAGCGTAGAGCCTGAGAGAACTCGGCGGCATTGTCGTAGTAAAGGCCACCGTTCGCGCGGGTCACCTGACCGCGCAGCACCTTGCACCAGCCGTTCACGATCGCCGGCCGGCCGGCCGTCCAGGCCTCGAGGAGAGCCAGGCTCAGACTCTCGAACGGCGAGGGCGCGACCAGCGCCAGCATGTGATGGAGCAGGGCCGCCCGTTCGTCTTCGGTGACGTGGCCAACGAACCGCACTCCCGGCTGAGCAGGAATTTCTTCGGCCGCGGCCGCGTGGCCCGCCATAACCAGTTGGACGCGGTCTCCATCGCGCTCCCGATAGCGCTGGAAGTGGGAAAGCAGAGTCAGACTTCCCTTGTTGGCGTCCACCCGGCCGAGACACAGCACGAAGGACTTGCGCACCCCGAGTCGCGCGAGGACGCTCTCAGAGTCGGCCGGTGCCCGGCCCTCATTCACGCCCGAGCCGATAACCGCGAAAGCGGGGAAGGGACCGCGGGTTACCGAGCGGATGAGGTGGTGTTCCTCGATGGTGTTGTGGATGATTCCGAGGGGAAGTGAGAAGAAGGCACGAAGGGCCCCGATACGCATGGCCGGGTCTTCTTCGGCGGTGGGCACCAGGATGGCCCGGGGTGCCACTACGGGGAGTCCGGCGAAGGTCGGGTAGTAGCGATATGAGAAGAAGATGAAAAGGTCGTGGCGATCTTTGTTCGTCCGCAGGTGGTCGACGAGTGCGGGAGCGTAGGGTCCGCTCAGCTCGAACCATCGCTGCTCGTCGTCCGGCGAACCAAGGCCCGCGAACACCCGCCGGCTCTGGGAGTGCCAGGCCTCGAGGTCCCTTTCCTTCGACACCGGGAAACGGCGCACGGTGACCCGACCGTCCATTTCTTCGCCGGGAGGGAAGGCGTTGGCCCACGTGACGTAGTCGCGGGCGCACGTGGTCAGAACCGTGACCTCGTGGCCCCGTTCGGCCAGGCGCAAGGCGAAATCCCGGCAGTGACGTTCCGCACCTCCCGGTACGTCCGGGCCGTATCGATCGACCACGAAGGCGAGCTTCATCACGGGCATCGGACGGGGGCCGCTACCGTCCGAGAACACCTCGCGGGATGAAATGGCCGGAGCCTCGGTCGGAGAATCGTCCGCCGCGGATCCCCGCCGGAGTGCCTCCACTTCACTCCGGAGGCGAGCGTGTGACACCGCGAGGGCCTCGACCGCGGCGAGGAGCCGGAGGTTCAGGCGTTGCTGGCGCTGGAGGTTGTGCCACACATAGCTGTGAAGCCACCGATTGAGCGGGAAGAGGACGTGCCGCTTCAGCCGGATGAGACCCTGGCCCAACCATCCGCGATGGGTTTCGAAGGCGAGAGGAGTGGGAACCTCCCACTCCTCCTCGGCTCCGAGAACCTGGGGATAAAAAGGGGCTCCGGGGACCAAAGCCTCGTGAGCGGCCTGGAACACCCGCTTGACCTCGTCATAGGCCGGGCCGTCCACGTCCCGACTCCAGCCCATGCCCTCGCGAACGCGGAGGCGCATTTCCGACATCAGTGTCTCAACGGAGAGGGGAGCAGGCTCAGGCCTCTCGACCGCGGTCATGCGGCGTTCAGTGGGAACCGCGCGGCGTGGACGAAAATTTCCGCGGCGAGGTCCCCCCGGCAGGCCGCAGGTGCGCGGGACGAATCGTCGGCTCAAGCGTGAACTCGTAGACCCGGAGGGCCAGAGTGCGAAGGTCGCCGTTTTGCTGAATCAGGTCCGGCACGAAGCCACGCTCGCTGGTGAGGGCCACTTCCCGGAACGCCGCGACATCGGCTTCGAACTCGGCCACCAGTCGGAATCGGTTCCGGGAGAGCCGCTCGGAGGCGAGCGTCGCCCCCTTTTCGGACAGCCGGATTTCCAGGCCTTTACCCAGGTATTCAAGAGGAGCCATTCCTTCGATCACAAGGCGCGCCCCGCCCGCCGGAATGTGCAGCAACGTCCGCGCGTTTGGCGAAGCCCATCGGAATCGGTCCAGATGTTCGTCTTTCTCCGGGTAATGCCAGCCAAAGCCGTGGACGAAACCCGCGGCGTCCCCGGGGCCGTAGTCGAGACCGTTAAGCGCGAACGGCGCTCCGGCCGCCTCTTCGTTCAGCAGGGTGCTGGCAGAAAGCCTCAGGTAGTGTTCGGGGGTGGAGACGGGCGGGACCCGGTATCCGCGGAGAATCGGCGCGCGGCAGGAAGTGCGGTCCAATCGCAGTCCGGGGATGGCGACGTCGAGCGTGCAATCGGGAGTGGCTCGGGTCGGGCTGCCCGCCAGCAGCAGGAATGACGCCTCGGGCATCGGTTTCAGATAGGCCACGCGATGGGGCTCGCGGTCGATGGTATCGAGCCGCCCCGACTCAAGCGACAAGAGCCAGCCTTCGCTCGACAGGAACCGTGGCTCCTCGATCTCAAAGAGTTCGGCCGCGTTTGGCCGTTCACCGGCCATGAAGGGTTTTACGCTGGACGGCCACTCCCACCGTCCGATGCGGCGTCGCGCGTCGCGAGAGAAAGTCCCGAGATCGGTGCGGCGGGGGTCGGCGAGGAAGAGCACGCGCCGGTCCCCTCCCGTTCGGAAATACTCGCCGAGGCGTTCTATGGACTTTCCCGGCACCGGAGGGAGGACCTCGAGGCCGGCGGGCCGAAGGTCGAGGTAACGCGAGAACATGTAGTGACCGGCCAGGACATATTGATCGGGGTCGGCCGCCATTCTTTCGACCTTTTGCAGGGCGGCGTAAGGCGGGCTCGGCAACGCGTGGTACAGCGCTAGTGCGGGAATGGTAAGCGCGGCGCTGATGAGGGCGAGGGTTGTGAAACCGATCTGCTCCAGGCGCGCCGCTCGCGGCAAGCGCTCGACCAGGAAGCCAAGACCTTCGACGGCCAGCCAGGCGATCCACGGCAGGTAGGGCAGGCTGTAGCGCACGGTCTCAACCTGCTGAACCAGGCTGTGGACGAGGAAGTAGGGAAGGAAGGCGAGGGCAGAGAGGCCGAGGGCCATCGGGCTCCGGCGCGCGGTGATGGCGACGCCGACCAGGGCGAGGGCGCTGACCACGATGCCAAGCGGCCGAAGCACCCAGGGGGCCACGAGCACATCGACAAGGGCCTGGGCCGCGCGGTTCAGCGTGAAGGCCACCATGACCGGTTCCGAACCCGCGGCGTCCCCCATCACTTCCACGAAGGCCCGGACATAGGCCAGGATGCCGCCGCTTGCGATGACGAGCGGGATGGCCCACAGCGCACTTCCGGCGGCGAAGGACAGGGCCGGGGCTCGAAACGTCCGTTGCCGCGCCATCGCGAAAAGCCACAGGGGAAGAGTGAGGAGCCCGGTCTGCAGCCTCACTCCCAAAGCAATGCCCGCGAGCAGCGAGGCCCAGGGCAGGGCGCGCGGCTGCTGCAAGGACCTGAGCAGCAGGGCCTGCGAGGCGACCACGAAGAAAAGGCCCACACTGTCGCTCATGGGACGGGCGCCATTGAACCAAAGCACGGGACATGCGAGGGTCAGCAGCGCCGCCAGGACGGCGCGCAGGGGCGAAGAGGCGAGCCGCGCCATCAGCGCGAAGAGGGGGAAGACGAGTGCCGCCTGCGCAATCGCGCTCAGCAAACCCATGGCGCGGGGCGGGTCGGGGAAGAGGGCGTGAACCGCGCGCACCAGGGCGATGTAGACCGGATAGCCGGGGGGATGGGGCTGGTGGAGCCTGGGGTCGAAGTTGTCGATCGCCATGGCGAAGTTCACGGAGTCGATGTCTTCAAGTGTGCCGGGCAGGAAGGCCGCTCGAGTGACGAGCACCAGGACGGCGATGGTGACGAGAAGTCCGGTTCGAAAAGGAACGCGACCCGACCGCGGCGCGGTGGCGGTCCGGTGGGGCGCGGGGGCGTGGAGCGACTCGCTCGGACCGTCGGGAACCGGAAAATCGGTAGCGATGCGCGTCAGCATGGAAGAGGCGGAGTCTAACGCCCTGCGCTCCGCCTGTTCTGGGGGGAACCCGTTGAATTGGCGGGCTGCCGGGCCTTTGGGTCAGATCCCCCAGCGAAAGGCCCGCCGGTTGGTGGCATACTCTGTTTACAACCTCTTCCACATTTTCGAAGGAGATCAACGCATGCCCCGCATCGTTCGCTGTGGACTCATTCAGGCCCGGAATGTCCTGGGTCCGGAGGCCGGCCTCGAGAAAGTAAAGAAGGCCATGATCGACAAGCACGTGGGGCTGATCGCCACTGCCGCCAAGAAGGGCGCCAAAATCCTGTGCCTGCAGGAGATCTTCTACGGCCCCTACTTCTGTGCGGAACAGGAAACGCGGTGGTACGCGTTCACCGAACCCGTGCCCGATGGTCCCACCGTGAAGCTGATGCAGAAGCTCGCGAAGAAGCACAAGATGGTGATCATCGTCCCGATCTACGAAGTGGAGCAGTCGGGCGTGTACTACAACAC
>CAZFQH010000234.1:0-6874 GCA_964520805.1 uncultured Acidobacteriota bacterium
CACAAGGGGTGCCCCTACGCTTCGGGGTCAGGGCCCCGCCCGCGCTGGCCCGAGGCCAGGCTGCGCGCTCAACCGGATCTCCTTCGTCGGACTCAGGGACCGTTGGTTTCTTCCAACAGCCACGGAGCGCGAAGCCTGGCTTGGGCCATGGGGGCTGAGCCATCGAACGAAACACATTGCGGTCCCCTACATAAAGATGTGCTAAGTTCCTAGACCTTGGAGGTTGCGATGCTCCTATCGCTTGGGAGCCGACCCTTTTTGGAGATAGTCCAATGAGGCGCGGCTCAAGGCGACGGCATCGACGCAATAGGCAAGAATGGTCCCCCCAGGGAAACCCCAACGGGAATCCAGGGCAACAGGGAAACCAGCCGCAAGGTTCCCGGGGACCAGTCAGGGACCCACGACAGGTTCAGGTTCCGACTGAAGGCGAAACGTTTCCATTCGTTGGAATCGCCGAAGTCACGGAAAATGTCGGCGGGTTTGTACGGCAGGCGAATCAGAACTACCTGCCTTCGCGTGAAGACGTGGTCATTCCGCCATCGGTTATGCGGGACTATGCCTTGCGCGACGGCACGCAGATTGAGGGTCTTTGCCGTGAAGCCTCGGGCGTCAAGGTCGTCGTTGAAATACAAAAGGCCAGTGGTCTTGATGTGGCGCAGTACCGTTTACTGCCTCACTTCGCGGATCTCACGTCTATAAGTCCGGAAAAAGCCTTTCGCCTGGCCGATGAGCCAGGCGCGGAACTCACTTTGCGCGTTTTAGACCTGGTGGCCCCCATCGGAAAGGGTCAGCGCGGTCTCATAGTGTCTCCGCCCAAGGCCGGCAAGACCACGATCCTCGAGCACATCGGGCTCGCCATTGTGAAGAACCATCCGGAAGCGCACCTCATGCTGATGCTCGTCGACGAGCGGCCCGAGGAAGTGACGCATTTCAAGCGGGTTCTTTCGGCGGCGGAGATTCTGGCTTCCACTTCCGACTCGGCTTCGGATGCGCATATTCGTCTGGCTCGTCTGTGTCTCGAGCGGGCGAAGCGTATGGTCGAGGCCAAGAGGGACGTCGTCATCCTTCTCGACTCGCTCACTCGCCTCGGTCGCGCGAGCAACCGCGAGACCGGCCCCGGCGGACGAACCATGTCGGGCGGTGTCGATTCGAGAGCCCTTCAGTTCCCGCGTCAGTTCTTCGGAGCGGCGCGCACCTGCGAAGGCAACGGGTCGCTCACCATTATCGCCACCGCACTCATCGAAACCGGATCGCGTATGGACGAAGTCATCTTTCAGGAGTTCAAGGGAACCGGGAACATGGAGATCATCCTCGACCGTCAGATCGCCGAACGGCGCATCTTCCCGGCCGTCGATGTGCTGAAGTCCGGGACCCGTCGCGAAGAACTGCTGATGACGGCCGACGAGCTGAGGCAGCGCCACACGTTGCGGCGCGCTTTGGCGGAGATGAGTTCCACCGAAGCGGCGCAGTTCCTTACCGACCGCCTGTCGAAGACCCAGACGAATCGAGGCTTCCTCGAAACCCTGGTTCCGCCGCCTACCACCGCTCGCCGCCTGCTTCGGTAGCGGCCGATCCGTTGGTTGCCCCGTGGCGACCAACGGACCTCGCACCCCTTGCCTTCTGCGGAGTAGGCTCCTAGTCTCATCGGATCAGAACCAAGGAGACCTGAAGCATGGATTGCGAAACGCACCGCTGGTATTCGGACCGCATCGGGCGGGACATGCACCTTCGGGTGTATGGCCATTTCGGCCAGCCGATTCTTGTGTTTCCGACGAGCGGCGGCGACGAAAGAGAGTACGAAGGCCAGGGGGTGATGGATCATCTCGGTCATCACATGCAGGCCGGCCGGGTGAAGTTCTTCTGCGTGAGTTCGGTGAACAACGAGTCCTGGTACAACAAGAACATCCATCCAGCCGACCGGGCCAAGTTTCAGGTGGCTTACGACTCCGCGATCGCGAACGAAGTGCTGCCCTTTATCGAGCACCATTGCTCCACCAAGGGCATCGCCATCACCACCACCGGAGCCTCCTTCGGCGCGTATCACGCCGCGAACACGCTGTTCAAACACCCCACCCGGGTGAGGCGTTGTCTCGCTTTGTCGGGTGTGTACGACCTTCGCGGTTTCATGGACGGCTATTTCGACGACAACTTCTATTTCAACAACCCGGTCGACTACATGGCGAACCTGAAGGACTGGAACGTCCTTCAGTACCTCCATCAATGCGATATCCGGCTCGCCACCGGAAACGGCTCCTATGAAGACAGCGGGCCGTCGCGTCGCCTGGCCGCGATCCTCAGCTCCAGGGGCATTCCGCATCATCTGGATGATTGGCGCGAACAGGGTGGTCACGACTGGCCGTACTGGAAGCACCAGATGGACGTGTACATCTCCAGGTTGTTCTAGCAGCCGCGGGCCTGTCCAACGAGCGGCGGTCCGTTGCAAGCATCGGTATTGGCTAACTGAACCGTTACGAACGTCGTTTGGTGCCTTTGACGCTCGTCGTAGTATTCGCCTTTGCGGGGGTGGCTTCCGCGGCGGAACCGATCAAGCCGGCCTGCGCGCTGCTCAAAGCCTGCGGCCTTAAGGTCGCAGGCTCCACCTGCACCGAGGAGCAATCCCGCCCGCTGAGCGGGGTCGTCTACGACGCTCAGCGCTGCGCCGAGCCCGGGGATCTTCTGGCCCAGGGTGTCCTGCCGGAGACCGGAATGGGGGTTTTCGTTTACCCGTTTCTCGGCGGCCGTTACCGCATCGTCTATGACATCAATGGCGAGGCGCCGATCAGCGAGGCGAAGTTCGACTTTCTCGCCCAGGACCTGCCCCTGGCCTCAAAGCTCGCCAGCCGGTTCTCGAAAACGAAGTACACGATTCGCTACCTCGATGCCGCGAAGCGTTTTCACGCGGCGCGCGCGGACAAGCTGACCGGGGAGGCGGAGCTTCTTTTCCTTGAGGCGGCCACGAGAAGGCGCGCGTATTACGGCTGGGGCACATCGAAGTTCGGGCCGTGGAAACTCCGCGGGTCGGCTTATGTCGACATACGCATCCGGCCCGGTTCCAGGAACCCGAAGGGCATAGCCTATGAGGTGCGCATTCGCACGGCGCCGGTGAACGCGATGGTTAACGCGATCATGCGGCTCGGTGTGTTCAAGGGCCTCGTGATCGGCCAGATCGAGGAGACGATGAGCGACCTCGTGGGCGCGGCCGCGGCCCTGTCCGTGCAGGGCGTGGACGTGGTCATGAAAGATCCGAATTTCAATTTGGAAGAGCGGGAGAAGGTTCGGTTGCTGGCGGCGTTGCCGTAGTAGCGGAAGGGGACCGACAAGGGTCGCGACCCCCCGCCGTTGGGTCCGAAAGGGCGACCACCAGGGTCGCCCCTACTTGCCGTTAGGCGTCGCGAAGGGCTCGGGTGATCGGCATCCGGGCTGCTCGCAGCGCGGGCAGCAAGCCGCCGACCAGACCCATCAGGAAAGCGAAGCCCATGCCGGTCATCAGGATGGCCGGGGTCAGCTGGAATGAGAACGCCACTTCGCTGAAGCTCTGGGTCTGTGCAGTGCCGGTGGAGAAGCCGTTCATCGGAAGGGCGAGCAACAGGCCGATGGCTCCGGCGAGCAGGGCCAGGAAGACCGACTCCATCACGAACGACGCCAGAATCGCGAAGCGCGAGAACCCAAGCGCGCGCAGCGTGCCGATCTCCCGGGTGCGCGAAGCCACCACCGCGTACATTGTGTTCATGGCCCCGAACACCGCGCCCACGCCCATGACGAAGGCCACGAAGGCCGCGAGGCCCTTCAGGATCGCCGCGAGCGGCCCCGCCTGGTCTTCGTAGTACTTCGTTTCCGCGACGGCCTGGAGCTGCATGTTCGGCTGCGCGCGGATCCATTTATCGAGGGCTCCGATCTGCGAGGCGTCTTTCATTCGCACGACCAGCGAGTTCGAACCTGCGCCGCGCTGGAACAAGGCGCCCATCACGTCGTAGTCGCCCCAGATCTCGCTTTCGAAAGCGCCCCCGGACGACTCGAAGATGCCGACCACGTTGAAGACCTTGTTCTGGTATTTGAGCGGTTTGCCGATGGCGAGGCCCTCGATGCGGCCCGCGATCTTTCGGCCGACGATCACCTCGTCGAGGCCGGGCTGAAAATTCCTGCCCTCCACGAGGGTGATGCCGCCGCGCACCTCAAAGGCCGCGGGGATGACGGCGCGCAGCGTGACATTGGTGGGACCGCCCTGGTTGACCTTGGGCAGACTCATGACCACCACCCAGTCCCACGCCGCCATCGGGGAACCATCCGACTGCCGCGCCACCCGGTCGTCGGCCACGATCATGTTGCGCACGTCGATGCCTACGCCGGAGGTCAACTCGGACGCGGACCCACGCTGCACGATGATCGCGTTATCGGCGCGGCCGGTCGAACGCAGGGCCGCCTGGAAGCCCGCGGACATCGAAAGCAGGATCGCGAAAACCGCGACCACGAGCGAAATCCCGGAGATCGCGAGCAGCGTCACCTGCCAGCGCACACGGACGTTGCGGATGTTGTACGAGAGGGGTAGGGCCATACTCTAAACCGTCCTCAGGATGTCGGTGATGCGAGCCCGATAGGCGGAGAGTGCGGGGATGAAACCGGCGCAGAGCCCGAGGATGACCGCGACAAAGAAGCCGATCGCCGCGACATCCGGCTTGAGTTCGAGACCGCTGAGCCCTATCCCCGCGAGAATGTCGGCAACCCCCGGAGTGTTGGAGATGAAGTAGAGAAGGGCTTGAGACCCGAACACCCCAAGGGCTCCTCCGAGTACGCCGAGCACCAGGGCTTCTCCGACCACGAACCCCATGACGTGAGCGCTCGAGAAGCCGAGAGTTTTCAAGACGCCGATCTCCGTGCGCCGTTCGCGCACCGCCATGCTCATGGTGTTCGCGGTGACGAGCAGGATGGTGAAAGCCACGGCCAGCCCGATGCCATTGAGCAGAAGGGCAAGGTTGCCGGCCATCGCGATGAACCCGGCTTTGAAAGCCTGCTCCGTCTCGGTGAGGGTCGCCGCACTGCTGTTCTCTAACAAGGCGTCGATGGCCTTGCTCATCTTCCCGGCGTCATCGCCGTTTTCGATTTCCACCGCGAAGGTGCCGACGCCGATATCGCGCGGCGCCACGCCCTCCTTGAGGTACTCGTAATGGAAGAACATCGAGTTCACATCGGTGCCCGGGTACTTCGAGAGATCGGCGTCATAGATGCCGGCCACCACAAACTCGAAGGGACCGCCGCGACGCCGATAGGGCGGGATGAAGCTCTCGAGGAAGAACTTGTCGCCGACTTTCCAGTTGAACTTCTTCGCGAGCTTGCTGCCGATGACGCAGCCCGACCGGGTCTCGATCAGGGTCTTCCACTGATCGGCCGGGATCACCATCTCGGGATACATCGCGAAGTACGTCTCCACGTCGACCGCCATGTTGTTGAAGAAGTTGCTCCAGTCGGTGGTGGCCGATTCAGCGCCGGCACCGCCGTCTTGCTGTGCTTCCTTCTTCGCGGGAAGCGAGCCGCCGAACCAGGTGGTTTTCGCCACTCGCTTCACCCCCGGGATCGACTGGAGGCGCCCTTCATAAGCCATCGGAAGGGAAAAGGTGAGGCTGACCGCGTGGCGGGTGACCAGACGATTCGCTTGCGAGGCGGCGAGCATGCCGTCTACTTCGGAGAGCACCGAGCGCAGCGTGCAGAGCAGGAAGATGCAGACCGCCATGGCCACTACCGTGCTGCCGGTTCGAACCCAGTTGCGGCGAAGGTGCTTGAGGACGAAGGGGAGATATTTCATGGGTGTTCTCTTCCTAGCGAAGCTGCAGGACGCCTTTTTCGAGGTGACGCTGAACGTGGGCGCGTTCGGCCGCCCGAGGGTCGTGGGTCACCATAACGATCGTCTTCTTGAAATCGCGGTTGAGCGTTTCCATGAGTTGAAGGATCTCTTCGGCGCTCTTCGCGTCGAGGTCCCCCGTGGGTTCGTCGGCCACCAGAACCTGGGGGTCGGTCACGATGGCGCGGGCGATCGCGACCCTCTGTTCCTGGCCGCCTGAAAGCTGACGCGGATAGTGCGAGGAGCGATCGGCAAGGCCCACGACCTTCAGTGCGGTGAGTGCGCGCTCGCGTCGCTCCTTCTTGCCGAGGTTCGTGAGCAGGAGGGGAAGTTCGACGTTTTCCACCGCGGACAAGACGGGAATCAGGTTGTAGAACTGGAAGATGAATCCGACACTGTGGCTCCGCCACTTCGCCAGTTCCCCTTCCGAGAGAACCGCGATGTTCTTGCCGCCCACAAAGACCCCGCCTGAAGTGGGCTGGTCGATCCCCGCGATGAGATTGAGGAGTGTCGTCTTCCCCGAACCGGACGGGCCCATGAGAGCGACGAACTCGCCTTCCGGTACATCCAGGCTCAAGGAGTCGAGCACCTTCAGTTCTTCGGAGCCGCGTTTGTAGACCTTGGTGACTTCCTTCACGGAGACCATCGTTGTCATGACAGGCTGATTTCCTTCTCGTGTTTCTTCGCTGAAGCTAAGGTGCGGCGCATTGGGGTCGCTTCGAGACCCTAGGTCTTGAGATACGACACGGGACGTCATAATTACGGACACTCCCATGTTGGGGGGGCGAGGGCTACGACTTCGGCCGAACGGGATCTCCGTCCTTTAGTTCCGCGCTCGGAGCATCGACCACGGTTTCGCCCCCGTAAAGACCACTCTTTATCCGGGCGACTCCTCCGGTTTTGGAAGCGACCTCGACGGCCCGAATCTTCACGCGGCCTTCCAGAATCTCGAAGGCCACGGACTTGCCATCCCGCGTCACGATGGCCGCCTCGGACACCGTCACCACCGCGCTCGAGAGGGCCAACACGGCCGGGCCAAGG
>CAZFQH010000235.1:0-6823 GCA_964520805.1 uncultured Acidobacteriota bacterium
CCCTCCCCCACCGCCCTGGTTCGAGTCGCCGCAGACGACGCCTGGCGCCTGCTCTTCAACGCAGTGAAGAGTCCGGGATTGATGGAACGGGTCGAGGTGGTGGGCGATGCCGATCTGGCTCAGCCCCTGCTTCGGGCCCGTGCGGTAATCCTGTAGAAGGGCGGTAGCTGCTAGCGTCCGATGTAGCCGAGGGCTCTCAGCTTCTCTTTCTGCTCGGCGGTCAATTCGACCGGCCGGCTCGCTACGGAAGAGCGTGATTTGAGTGCCGTGTCGCGGGCGCGAGCCTCAATCGTCAACCGCAGCGATTCCTGCGGAGGACGATTCGTCTTCTCGGCGGGGTCGGATACGAGGTCGTACCACTCGGATCCAAGCACTCGCTGCTTGCGAGGATCGAGACTGAGGATGGCCTTCCAGGACCGAGCCCCTCCGCGAAGAAACGACAGCCGCGTCCCATCCGGAGTCTGATCGGTTTCGCCATACATCTCGCGCGACTCGGCCAGGGGGCGAAGGAGGGAGAGGCCCTTCATTGCGGGGGGTGCGCTGACCTTGAGGTAGTCGAGAATGGTGGGTGCTACATCCAGGAGGCCCGCCTGTTTCACCTCTCGCCGCGGGGCGATCCCCGGGCCCGCGACGATCAGGGGAATCCGAACGACCTCTTCGTAAAGGGTCTTCTGGTGCTCCCATGAACCGTGGTCGAGGAACTCCTCTCCGTGGTCGGAAGTCACGAGCATCAGGGTGTTCTTCCAGACCCCGCGTTCCTTGAGATGCGCGATCAGCCGGCCGATCTCGTTGTCGGTGTGCCGGATTTCGCCGTTATAAAGCGCAAGAAGATGATCAAGATCGGCCTTCTGAACCTGGTCAGGACGCAGATTCTGAAAGTCTTTGAGATTCCCGGTGAGCTTGCCGGCATAGGACGACTCGAAGATTTTCAGAACCTCGGGGGGCGGTGCGTAGTGCCAGTGGGGGTCATAGAAGTGAAGGAACAGAAAGAACCGCTGGTCGCCAAAGCGATCGATCAGATCCATGGCGTGATTCGCCACGTTGGTCGCATTCCGGTCCTGGCGGAAGTTCATCGAGTCAAACCCCTCGTCGAGTCCGTACGTCTTCGACACGTACAGGTGCGAGGTCACGGCGTGCGTGGCGAATCCCCGCCGCTTCAGGATGCCCGCGATCGTGGGCACTGAACGATTGAAACCCTGCTTCGAGTCGACCCCACCATGCGTCCCTGGCAAGACCGACGTGAACATCGAAAGGTGGGCAGGCAGCGTCCAGGAGCTGACGCTCACCGCATCGTCCGCCACGATGCCCGCCTTTCCGAGCGCGTCGATCGTCGGCGTGGTGGGCTTGGGATAACCGTAAGCACCCACGTGATCCCGTCGAAGAGTATCGACGGAGATCAGGATCACGCCCCGGTTGGAGCCATAGGCCGCCTGATCGTGAAGAATGGGGTCGGAAACCGCGAGGGTCAACCCGGGAGGCCGCGGAAGATCGACACCATCCTTATCGGTGAAGCGGAGGTCGATCGACAACACGCCCCGAGCGGGCGGCGAATCGAGGTGCAAGGTCAGGTCTTTCCAGTCGTGCGCGACCCGCGGATTCACGGTCTCGCGCGCGATCTCCCTACCGTCGATCGCCACGACGAAGCGGGCCCAGCCCAGGATCTGCCCTTCTCCTTCGAACCGGACGCCAACGCCAAGGGTGATCCGCGCCCGACGGGGGAATCGCAGTTCCCAGGACTGTGCCTCGAGCAGAGCCTCACGGGCTTCGTCTCCCACGGTCGTGAGATCGATTCGCGCCCGCACGCCCACCGGACGCGCCGAGAGGAGCGACTGGGTTGGAGGTGGTGGCGGTTCGGGGCGACAGCCGGAAAGGGCCGCGGCCAGGAGCAGGCTCAGGAATCGTCGAAAGACCAAGCCCTGCAATGTAGCACGCCGGTTTTCGCTATGCGGAAGTGAACCTAAGGCAAGGCGGGAACGGCGTCCTTGCTGGCCTTGGTGCGGTACCTCTCGAACCAGGCCTGAAGGTAAAGCTGCTGGGCGATCTGGCGCGAGGGGCGGCGCCATCCGTGGAACTCCTCGGGCATGCGCACCAGAAGAGTGTCGGCCTTGCGCAGCATCTTGAGGGCGCGGTAGTACTCCTCACTCTGAGTGATGGGCGTGCGAAGGTCGGCCTCTCCGGTCATCACCATGGTCGGCGTGACGACGTTGCCGACGTAGGTAAGCGGGGACACCTTCGCGTACTCCATCGGATCTTCCCAGGGGAATTTCTTGAACTGGTCGTACCAGTTGTTCCCGTCGGTATTGCCGACGAAGGAATGCCAGTTGATGACCGGTCGCATCGAAACCGCGGCACGGAAGCGATCGGTGTGCCCCACGATCCAGGCCGTGAGGACTCCTCCGCCCGAGCCGCCGCAGACGAAGAGATTGTCCTGGTCGACGAAGCCCTTGGCGAGTGCGGCATCGACGCCTGCCATCAGATCGTCGTAGTCCTTGCCCGGGTACGAATGTTGAATGCCGAGGACGAAATCCTGCCCGTAACCGGTGGACCCCCGCGGGTTCATCCACAAGACCGCGTAGCCATTGGCAGCGAAGTTCTGGAAGGCCCAGTTCCAGGCGACGCTGTACATGCTCCAGGGTCCGCCGTGAATCCACATCACCAGCGGGTACTTCCTGGCCGGGTCGAAGTTCACGGGCTTCATCAGCCAACCCTGCACCTTCAGGCCGTCGGCGGAGGTCACCCAGATTTCCTCCGAGTCCGCAAGCTTCAGCCCTTCGAGAACGTCGCGATTCACATCCACGAGAACCCGGAGATCGTTTGGCCGGAGAAGGGTGAATGAGACCAGAACCCCTGGTTCCCTGGACGACGTGCGCACCGCCGCGTTCAAGCCGCTTCGGGCCATCGAAAGGCCGTTCAACATGTGTGGCCCGCTGGTGATCTTCTGCGGCGCGGCCCCCGCGACCTTCGTCGACACAAAGTAGATGTTCTTCTCTCCCTTCTCCTCCATCGAGTAGTAGACCCCGTCGCTTCCCCACGTCACATCTCCCGGAGAACTCGGAAGCGATCCGGCAAGAACACGCTCGCCCTCGCCGGTGGCGCTCATGATGTGCAGCGAATTGATGTCGCTGGTGTAGCCCTTCTCATCGAAGCCGACATAGGCGATCCACTTCCCGTCGGGAGAAGCCCGCGGTTCAGTATCCCCTCCCTTTCGCTCGGTGAGGGTTGTCACTTCGAGCGTGTCGAGAGAGATGGCGTAGATCTCGGAGTCGCCCTTCAAATACTCAGCATCGGCCTTACGGATGCCGGAGACGTAGATGGTCTTCCCGTTGGGCGAGAAGGACGGTGCCGTGTGGTTGTAGTCGCCCGAAGTGATCTGACGCGAGGTGCCCCCGGTAAGGGCGTCCACCAGGAAGACGTGGTTATAGCCCTTCTGCGTCGGGCCGGTCCCGTCCGCGCCCCAACTCGTGCGATCCACCAAAATCGCACCCTTGGCGATTTCGGCGCCTTTCGGCGATTTCGGGAGCTTGATGGGAAGAGGTGATGTCTCGTCCAGCATCCGCACGGTGAACAGGATCCTGGTGCCGTCAGGCGACCAACCTGGCGCCGACGGCTCGGTGTCATGGCGGGTGATCTGCGCGGTTTCCCTGGTATCAAGCCACATCACGTGGATCTGAGTGGTGCCCGATCGGTTCGAGAGGAACGCGATCTTCTTCCCATCCGGCGAGAAGGCAGGGGCGGAGTCGCGGAAAGTCCCCTCGGTCAACTGGCGCAGACGTTCGCCTTTAGCGTCCACGATCCACAAAGAGGATGCGTTCTGGTCCTTCCGGACATCGACGAATCCCCGCGTAAAGACGATCTGCGAGCCGTCCGGTGCGATCACGGGGTTCGCAACCGACTCCATCTGGAAGAAGGTCTCCTTGTCGAGGAGTCTGGCCTTCGGCTGGGCCATCGCGGTTGCGGCGATGGTGACCCACAGGAAAGTGAACAGGGTGGCGCGGCGGCAAGCTGGATGGGGCATGCGAGATCCTCCTTGGAAACTCAGTCCGGTCATTCTCCGTCCGCGACGGCCCAGGCGCAAGGGCCTGGAAATCGACGGCTAAAGGCATAACATCCCGTCTTTCATCACGAGGTGTCGAATGAGACGATCCGGGTTCTTCTGCCTGGCCACCCTTGTCTGCGGCCTTGCCGCAACCCTCGCCGAGGCCGTCGTATATGTTCCCGTGACCGACGCTTCGCTCGTGGACCGCTCGCCCATCGCCATCATCGGCGTGGTCCAGGTGGAAGACTCGAGCGGCCCCGCGGATACGGCGTATCAGGTATGGGTTGAACGGGTGCTCAAGGGAGCCGTACCAGGCCGCGAGATCCGGGTGATGATTCCGGGCAGCGATCACTTTGTGGCGCCGGGGATGCCGAGGCCCGCGCCCGGGGAACGCTGGATCTTCTTCATAGCCCCGCAGCCGAATGGATCGTATCGGCTGGTCGAATTGATGCTCGGGGCTTTTCGCGAGGTGCGAGTGAAGGACTCCCCGGAGACCCGCGCGGTCCGAGAACTTGCCGGGAGCCTTGCCATCGGACGCGCACCGACAGAACCAGCGCGCGACTTCAACGAGTTCGCGGAGTGGATTCAAAGCCGGGGCCAGGGCGTGTCGGAAGGCGGCTCGTACGAACGACCGGTGGCCCCTCTGGCGATCGCCCCTCGTGCTGAGTTCGCGCCGTACACCTTTCTCGGAAGTCCCGCCCGCTGGGCGCAGTTCGACGACGGGGTCACGGTGCCCTGGGTGATAGGGCCGGGCAGCACGACTCTCGCTTCCGGCGGCGCGACCGCTTTGCAGGCAGCACTCAACGCTTTCAACAACGAGCCGAACAGCAATCTCGCGTTCACCTACGCCGGCACCAACTCGGGCGCCCTCGGCCTTTCGGGCACGGATGGACTACACGCGCTGCTGATGAACGACCCATTCAATGAGATCGAAGGCACCTACAACTGCAGCCAGGGCGGTATTCTCGCGCGCGGGGGTTTCTCGACCACCGGAACCACCCACACCCACAAAGGCTCCTCACATCGGACCATCAGGGAAGGCGCGATGGTGACCCAGGATGGGTCCGACTGCGTTCTCGGACTCTTCTCAGGGGCGTTCGGTGCCCAGGTGATCGCCCATGAGTTGGGCCATGCGGTTGGCCTGGGCCATTCGTGCGGTGATGCCGCATCGGGTGCGTGCGTGTCGGGAACTCCGCAGGAGGCTGCCCTGATGAAAGCGTCCGCCTCCGCGAGCAACCGCGGGGCAACCTTCAGTTCGGACGACGTGGCGGGGCTCGTTCGACTCTATGAAATGCCGATCCCACCCTCAGTGACGATTGCCGCTGCAAGGGCGAGCGAGGGACACACCGGCCAGACCCTCATAGGTTTCACCGCCACCCTCTCCACCGCGTCCTCCTCGGTCATCACCGTTCTCTACTCGACGTCGGCCGGCACCGCCACCGCCGGAGCCGACTACGTGACCCGATCGGGCACCCTGACTTTCGCGGCGGGCCAGACTTCACGGCCGGTCCTCGTGGCGATGGTCAGCGACGCGGTCAGTGAGCCGGACGAGACCTTCTCCGTCACCTTGAGCGGCCCCAGCGGCGCCACCCTCGGGACGGCGGTTGCGGTGGGCACCATCGTGAACGATGACGTCCCGGTCGCGTCCTTTCTGGTGAACCAGTACCGGCTCTACAGCCCAATCACCCTGGAACATTTGTACACGACGGACCTCAACGAGTACAACGTCCTGGGCACGCAGGTTGGATCGTGGAACCAGGAGGGAGTGGGCTACCGGATGCTCTCGAGCGCCGGCCCGTACAACAGTGTCCTGCCGAGCCCTTTTTATCGGCTCTACCACACACCCTCCCGCCAGCATCACTGGACGACGGAGATCAACGAAGTGATGGTGCTCGGCGCCCTGACCGACTGGAACTACGAAGGCATTAGTGGCTACCTCCTCCCCAGCCAGGTCGCCCTGTCCATCCCCCTTTATCGCCTGCTGTATCCGAATCCGGTCATCCACCTGTGGACGACCGACGCGAACGAGCGGACGATTCTCACCTCCCTGCGTGGCTGGATCGCCGAGGGGATTGCGGGCTACGTGGTTCCCTGAACCGTGCGGTTCCGTCCGGCGCGAAACCCTTCGATCGTCCGCACGGCGGCCAGGAACATCAGAGTAGTGACGGTTGCGCTCAGAAGGGACAGGGTCAGGGAATAGGCCGCGACCATCTCGTCGGGTCCGGGGAGGGTCGCGGGCTGCAGCAAGGGCTCGGACCACCATTTGGCGATGAGGGTGAGCCCCGGAATGCCGCTCACCAGAAGCCCCATGGCCGAGGCGCTGGTGATCGCGCGATCGAGCGCCACCGGCTTTCCAAAGACGCCGAAGACAAGAGTCGATAGGACGCTCACCAGCGTGGCCAGGGCGGCGAGCACCATGACTCTGACGAAGAAGGGAATCAACATCTCGTCATAGTTGATCGAGGAGAACGACATCGCGGGCATCTTCGGGACGAGCAACAGGACGAGGGTGACGGCGAGCCCGGCCCCGCCTGCGATCAGGGCGCGTGGATCGGGCCGTGCGCACCAGATCGCCGCTCCCGTCACGATCAGTCCGAGGGTAGACACGAGCAGTGCGAAGGGAGTCCTCTCGCGCCTGGTTCGGCGGTTTTGATCGGAGATGAGAGTGCGCCAGTCGGAGCCCGCAAGGTCACCCTCGACGGTTCCAAGACGCCGCGCGATGCCTCGATCAAAGGCCACCTTCTGCATGGCGCCCGCTCCCTTGATCATGGCCAGCTTGGTGTCGTC
>CAZFQH010000236.1:0-6809 GCA_964520805.1 uncultured Acidobacteriota bacterium
GCGTCGGACTCCGAGACCAGACTGTCGAGCTCCTCCTCCGCGGTTTCGCGGCCCACGCGGAGTGCGGTCCGGGCGGCGTCAAAGGCGACGAAACCACCGCCGATGACCACCACCTTGCGGCCGAGGGGGAGCCGGTATCCACGATTTATGTTGAGGAGATAGTCAACCGCCTTCACCACACCGTCGAGTTCGACACCCGGAGCCGACAACTCGCGGCCGCGGGAAACCCCGACGGAGAGAAAGAAGGCTTCAAATCCCTGCGCGCGCAGCTCCTTGAGCCCGTAGGTCGGGGTCAGCGGCGTCCCGACCTTCAGGGACACGCCAAGGGCCAGAATCTTGTCGATCTCCTGGCGGATCAGAGTGCGGGGCAGCCGATACTCGGGAATGCCGAATCGCATCATGCCCCCGGGCTCCTCGGACGCCTCGAATACCGTCACGGCGTAACCGAGGAGCGCCAGGTCATGCGCGGCGCCGAGACCCGCCGGCCCGGCACCAATAACCGCCACCTTGCGCGGGTGGCCCGGATTGGCGCCGGTGGCCAGCGCTCCGGTCGGCAGGTGCCCGGGGTAGCGATTGCCTTCGCTGATCAGTTCTGTGCGCAGGAGGTCCTGGGTGTCAGGGCGCATCGACTCCGCGCCGTAGCGCTCGGTCACGTATCGCTTCAGAGACCGGATGGCGATGGGCGCGTCGATGACGCCGCGACGGCACGCGTCCTCGCAGGGGGCGGCGCACACGCGACCGCAGACCGAGGCAAAGGGATTCGGGGCGCGGGCCGCGAGATAGGCCTCCTGATCGCGTCCTTCGGCGATCAACTGCACGTAGCGACCGGCGTCCGTCCCCACAGGGCAACCGGTCTGGCACTTGACCTGGGCTTTCCAATGCTCGAGATCGGGCAGGCGTACCTTGAGAGTCTTCATAGGACTCAGAGACTTCTCCGCCACATGGTCATCGACGATCGACGACCAGAGAAGCTGGTCAGCGACTCCAGGCCCGCGAAACGAGTGATTTGCCTCATGCGAAGGGAATTGTGATCAGGCCGCGACGTTTCCCGCATGACCGCCGTCATGTCCGCCAAAATATTTGCTTCAACTGGAGAGAGGAAGAATCGGCCGGCGCCTATGAGATCTGCGATGAGGCCGCGGGCCAGGCACAGATCGAGCCTGTCCTTCACGCCCTCCGATCATTTCCCGAGGTGAAACTCAAGGGCTACCGGGATGCTCCTGCGGTCTTCCGGCATATCGAGATCAATCTCGTCCTCTCAAGACAGCAATGGCGCTGAGAAGAGACGTGGAGGCAAGGCAGTTAGTCTGACTTCCTTCCTGAGGGTGCGCCACGCGGCTTGGCCTGCCGTAAGCGAGCCCGATTCACCAGGAGGTGTTTATGCTGCGACCCGCGGACCGCAAGGGGTTCGAGAGGTAGCGGAACCCTTCAGCCCCACGCCGCTCCCGTCACGCGGGCGTGAACCGGAACGTGCCCTCGTAGATCACGGGTCCCCGCATCGCGCCCAGATCCTCGGGGCGCCGGCGGTTGTGCTCGGTGAGAGGACCGCGGGGATCTTTCACGAAGCCACAGGAACCAAGTTCCAGGACGAGTTCTTCTTCGGTCAGGAAGCACTGAGGCTGCCCGGAGAATTGCGTGAACACGAAGGTCTCGCCGGGAACGGGTGCCGCGTCCGCGGGGAGCGTGTTTCGCGAGAACGTGAAGAGGAAAAGGCCGGCGCCCGGCCGGCACACGCGAGCGGCCTCGCGCACCGCCTGTCGGAACTGCGCGCCCGAGCGAGCGAGATTCCAGATACCGTGTGCCACCACGACATCGAAGGTGCGGCTCCGGGCCGGGAGGATTTCCATGGGTGCCAGGGCCAGGTCGAGGCGGCCTTTCGTCGATCGGGGACGGCGCTGCGCCGCCACCAGCATCGGCCATGACAGATCCGTTCCGAGAACCTGCATCCCTGAATCCGCAATGGGCCCCGTATTCCGCGCCGCGCCGCAACCGATGTCGAGAACGCGATGAATCGGCCGGTGGGAGCGCTCGTCCGCGATGAAGCGCAGGAGCGTGGCGTTGGGAGGCGACTGGGAGAAGCCATGGACGGTGGAGGGAGAACTCCAGTTCGAGTTGGCGAGGGGATCCACGGACCGAAACGTAGTTCATGATCCCTGCTCGCTCTCAACCGCACTGGCTTGTGAAGGATGCACACATCGCATCACGGAGATCTGCTGCGCTTCTCTAAGGGGTCTGGCTTCGGGCCATCCGGTCGATGCCTTCGATGAAGCGGTAGAGGGCGAAACCCGCCGCGAACAAGCCGCCGGAAAGGGCCGCGGCCGGGGCGGCAACGCTGTGGTGACCCGCGAGATAGGCCTCGAGTGTCGCGGTCAGGAGCCACATCTGGACGATCAACAGAATCGCGATGAGGGAGATCGCCCCGTCGAGGGCGGTAAGACCTCGCGACCCGGGCCGCGGGTCGCTCATGAGCTTTTCTCCGGGGAGGAGGAAGGGTCGGTTCCGAGGTCGATGCCGATGGCCCAGAGCTCCTCGCCTTGCCGGTCGAGAACGATGCGCGGCAGAGGCCGCGGCGGCGGTCCTTGAAGGACACGACCATCCTCGATCGAGAAGAAGCCGTGGTGGCACGGACACTCGATCCGCTGACCGTCCTGGGCGGGGATGACCGCGCAGGACAGGTGAGTGCATTTTTGCGAGTAGGCGACAAAGCGGCCGGCCTGGGTATGAAACAGGATGCAGGGGTCCTGGGGTCCGGGATAGGTGAACAGCTTGACGCCGCCCCTGGGAATGTCGCCGGTTCGGGCGACCAGCGCTCGCGAGAATGCCTCCTCCTTGCGGAACTGCGAACGCAGCAGGATCCACAAGTTCCCCACGAACATGCCGAGACTGGTGAGGACCAGGAACTTGCCGAACTGCCGGCGGGCCACATAGCGCTCGTGCGCGGCTTCGATTGAGAACTCCTCACGCCACAGCTTCATGCCTGGTCCTCCCACATGTAGTCGACCACGTCGACACTCACCGCGTCCAGGGATTCAGGGACCATCATGAACACCTTGGTCGTGACCTTCTGTTTTCCGAAGTAGAAGACGTTGCTGGGCTTCTCTCGCCGCGTGCGCGTGATCTCCTCGAGCGAGACATAGGAGAGCGCCTGCGACGGGCAGACCGTCGCGCACATGGGCTTCTTCCCCACCGAGGTGCGGTCGTAGCACATGTCGCACTTCATCATCTGCTCCTGGCGCACCATGACCTTCGGAACGCCGAAAGGGCAGGCGAGGACGCAGTTCGAGCAGGCGATGCAGCGGGGCTTGAGCGACGACTGCACGATGCCATCGTCGGTCTTCTTGATCGCGTCCGCCGGGCAGACCTGGGCGCAGGTGGGGTCATCGCAATGCATGCAGACCATGGGCACGGTGGCGGTGGTCTGCCGACGGTCGATGAAGTCGAGGTGAATCATGGACTCGCCTCGATGGTTGTCGCATTCGGCGCAGGCGTTGACACACGACTCGCAGCCGATGCAGCGTGAGGGATCGATGAAGAACTGTCGGCCGAACATCAGGAGACAACCCTCAACTCGCGACGAGGGGCACGTTGGGACGGGCCCGGCGCCTTCGCGTGCTTCGCCCAGCCCGCCGGCGGATCGGTTTTTTCGATCCGACACGCGGAGACCTTGAACTCAGGAATCTTGCTGCGCGGGTCGAGTGTGCGATGCGTGAGCTGGTTGGCGCTCTTCCGGCCCGCCCAGTGATAGGGAATGAAGACCGTGTCGGGCCTGATGGTCTTCACCACCAGGGCCTGAAGCGTCATCTCGGCTCGCCGCGTCGTGACCTTCACCCAGTCCTCGTTCACGATGCCGCGAGCCTCGGCGAGCCGGGGATGGATCTCGATCCTCGGCTCCGGATACTGGTCGACCAGGGCCCCGATGCGTCGCGTCTGCGTGCCCGACAGGTAGTGCGAGACCACGCGGCCGGTGGTGAGGTAGATCGGATACTCCTCGCCCACCGGGTCGCCGCTTGGGCGGTACTCGGCCACGATGAACTTCGCCTTGCCGTCCTTGTGGAAGAACTGCGCCCCCTCGAACAGCCTGGGCGTCCCCGGATGGTCCTCGGTCGGGCAGGGCCAGAAGACGCCCATCTCGCGGTCGATCTTCTCGTAGCTGATGCCGTAGTAGTCGGCGGGACCGCCGCGCGAGGCCTCGCGCAGTTCGTCGAAGATCTCACGGGGAGCCTTGTAGGGGAAGAACTTCTCCTTGCCCAGCCGCTTCGCCAGATCGCAGTAGATGGCCCAGTCGTTTCGAGCGCCCGCGGGAGGCGTCACCGCCTGCTGAATGTGGACGACTCGGCCCTCCGCGGTGCACACGATGCCCTCCTCCTCCTCCTGCAGGCTGCCCGCGAGCACCACGTCGGCATGATGAGCGGTCTCGGAGAGGAAGAAGTCCACCACCCCGAAGAACTCGAGCTTCTCGAGCGCTTCGCGGATGTAGTTCGAATCGGGGAGGGAGACGAGCGGATTAAAGCAGATCGACAACAGGCCCTTGATCTCACCGCGGTGGATCGCTTCCATGATCTCCATGGCGGAGAGACCCGCCTGCGGCATCTCCTCGGGGGTGATGCCCCAGACCTTCGCCACGTGTTCACGGGCGGCCGGATCAGCGATCGAGCGCTGGCCGGGAAGCTGGTCGCACTTCTGCCCGTGCTCGCGCCCACCCTGGCCGTTTCCCTGGCCGGTGATCATCATGCAGCCTGCGCCCTCGCGACCGATGTTGCCGGTGGCGAGGCAGAGGTTGATCAGGGAAAGCACGTTCTCGACGCCCTTCGACTGGTGTTCGATGCCGCGCGCGTGAAGGGCGATGGCGCGATCGGCCGAGGCGAAGAGCCGCGCCGCTTTCTCGATGGCTTCCGGAGGCACCCCGGTGAGCTCGGCGGTCTGACTCGGATTCCATGGCTTGACCGAGATCTCGACCTCGTCGAACCCCACGGTGTGGTTGGCAATGAACTCTCGATCGACCAGATTGTCGCGCAAAGCCACATGCAGGAGGCCCATCATCAAAGCCACATCCGTGCCCGGCCGCACGGGCAGGTACAAGTCGGCGTTGCGGGTGATTGGAGTCAGGCGCGGATCGATGACGATCAGCTTGCCTCCGTTGTCGCGCATGCGCCAGAGATAGTCAGTGGTGATGGGCGCGCATTCCGCGATATTGGCGCCGGTCACCAGCACGACCTGGGCCTTGGGGATATCACTCCAAGGATTGGGCGAGCGGTCCACACCAAACGCGAGCTTGTAGGCGGTGCCCGCGGAGACCATGCACAAGCGGCCGTTGTAGTCGATGTGCCGGGTGCCGAGCGCCACGCGGGCGAACTTCCCGACCAGGTAGCTCTTTTCGCTGGTGAGCGACGCCCCCCCGTAGATCGCGACCGCGTCCTTGCCGTGCTTCTCCTGAATCGCGCGGAGACGCGAGGCGGTGAAATCGAGCGCTTCATCCCAACCCGCCTCGCGGAAATCGCCGCCATTCGGCGTGCGCATCAGCGGACCGAGCAGTCGATCGGGATGCTCGTTCTGCATGTAGCGCTTGACGCCCTTGGGGCAAAGCTTGCCCTCATTGAAAGGGAATTCCTCCCACGGCTCGAAGCCCACCACCTTGTTGTCGCGCACCTTCAGCTGAATGCCGCACTGCTGGCCGCAGAAACAGCAGTGGGTCTTCACCAGACGATCGGGGGCAACCTCCGACCCCTTCTGCCAGCCCCCGGACGGCGTGTAGTTGGGATTGGGCCCGTAACGCCCGAGCAGCGCCTCGGGATGCAGGGGCGACTTAGCCAAGGCTCTCCTCCTTCAGACGCATCTGGGCGCGCGCAATCGTCTTCCTCTTGCAGGGAGGACAGATCTCCTGCCAGGTCTTCGCCGCTCCCTTCATCTCGTAGTTGAAGCCAAGCTCGGGGAGGACCTGGTTGAGGTCGTCGATGTGCATGCGCGAAGCGAATCGCTCGCCGCACGACGCGCAGAAGGCGCCCGGGCCCGCATCACCCGCATCCTGATACAGCTTCACCCCAAGCTGGGCGGGACGCTGGAACACGTGGAAGAATTTCCCGAACGGCAGATACAGCAACGCGGTGATCACCGTGATCGCATGCAGGATGGAGAGGAAACCGTAGAACTGGCCGCGAAGCCAGAGCGTCGACGCGGTGAGAGCGAGACCGGTGACCGAGATCGCGAACAGGATAATCAACGGGAAGAAGTCCATTCCGAAGGACTGAACGCTCATGGCGCTGTTGTCGCGCAACCTGCGACCAAGGGACAAGGCGATGCCCGCGAGGACCAGAAGGGCCGCGATGTCGAGGCCGTGGAAGAGGAGCCAGGCAAACACCGTGCGCACCGGGAACGACGCGGTCGGGAAACCGAAGACATAGGTGACGTACGTAAACGGATCGTCGGGCAATGTCCCAAAATGGATCCAGCCGAAGACCAGAGGGAATGTGATGGCGGCGGCGAGGAGGCATCCCCAGAAGAGGAACTGGTGCATCCACCAGCGTCGCGCCGAGCGATGGTGGATGAAAGTCTGGCCGAGCAGATGAGTCCCGGCGACGGCGGTCAGGCGGCGGAGGCTGGAGATAAGGCCACGACGCGCCACGAGTTCGAAACTCCGCTTGAAGTAGATCCGGGTGGGCGGCTTCTGCAACCAGACCGCGTAGTGGAAGACGACCCCCCAGAACGCGAACACCGAGGCGAAGGTGTAGATGACGAGAGCCGCGTCGAAGTTCCGCAGGTTCCTCGAGCCCACCACAATCGAGGCGACAAGAAGGATCGCGGCCATGGTGGCC
>CAZFQH010000237.1:0-4734 GCA_964520805.1 uncultured Acidobacteriota bacterium
TTCTGGATGCGTCCTGCGGGGACCTCCCAGAGTTCCTTGATGCCGAGGGTGTACACCATGGGGAACTTGCCCGCATCCAGCTTGAGCTTCGCCACCGCGGTCTTGGTGAGACTGCCGCGGGCGCCTTCCGCGAGGATCGTGACTTTGGCCCGGATAAAGACGCCCGCCTCGTAGTTGCCCTTCTTCTGGCCGTGTTTGTCGATCCCCTTGTCGCCGGTGCGCACGCCCACCACGCGATCACCTTCCCACAAGAGGGCGGCCGCGGGAAAGCCGGGCATGCAGTCGACGCCGCGCTTCTCCGCCTCGGTGGCCAGCCACTTCACCAGACTGCTGAGACTGATCACGTAGTTACCGTGGTTCTGAAGCGGCGGCGGGGTGATGGGCAGCCGGAACTTCGATTCTTCGAACAGGTATTCGACGCAGTCCTTCGTGACCTTCGCCGCAAGCGGCGCTCTGGTCTCGAAATCGGGAATCAGCTCCCGCAGCGAGGAGGGGTCGAGAACCGCGCCGGAAATCGAATGGGCGCCGAACTCCGCGGCCTTTTCGATCACCATGACCTGCGGATCGAGCGGCTTCACCCCCGCCCGCTTCGCTCGCTCGGCCAGGAGATCCTTGAGGCGAATGGCGGCGGCGAGCCCCGCGGGACCGCCGCCCACGATCAGGACGTCGGTTTCAAGAATGTCGCGTTCATCTGTCATTGCGGGGCCGATTCAACCACACGCCGCCCCCTCGCGTCTGTTCGGCTTCCCCACTACCCCTTCGAACCGCGCGCGGCGAAGTCAAGGAACCGCTCCGGGCTCACGCGCAGGGCCGCACCCGTGGGGCAAGCACGGACGCAGGCGGGGCCACCCGAGAGGTCCTTGCACATGTCGCATTTCACCGCGTGTTTCGATAGGGCATGGTCGGTCGATTGCTTCTCCATGCCTGGCTCCGACCCGATGCCCAGGGTCAGCCAACTGAGAAGGCTGGGGCGCTTCCGCTTGGGATTGATCAGGGCCATCTGAATGACCCCGTAAGGACAGTTCTGCTGGCAGTTCCCGCAGCCGATGCAGGTATCGGCGATGTAGACCTCGCCGTTTTGCGACCGATGGATCGCGTCCGGCGGGCAGTCCTTCATGCAGTGCGGATGTTCGCAGTGGCGGCACGAGGTCGGTACATGAATCTGGGCCATGCTCGGCCCGGCCTCGAGATTAAGGCGGGAGGTTCCATCGTGGACATCCCCGCAGGCCTTCTCGCAGTTGTTGCAACGCACGCACAACGACTGATCGATGAGAAGGACGTCCGTGGCTTCGCCGATGCCCTGCTTCATCAGGAACGTAATGAGGCTCCCGGACTCGGCCTGCTCCTCCATCGACTCGTTGGCCCGCATGCGCCCCATCAGCTGAGCGTCAAGCACGCTCCGCATCGCGGCATTGCGCCCTAGCACTTCCTTGAACCGCGTGGCCTCCAGGATGATTGACTCCACCGCCACCGCCGCACGGACGGTCGCGCTCCGCGGCTTGTCGGACATGAGCGCCATTTCTCCCACATAGTTCCCGGCGGCCACGTAGGACAACACCAGCTCCTTGCCCCCGATCTGCCGCGAGATCGTGACCGATCCGCGGCGGATCAGATGCAGACCATCGGGAGGGTCGCCCTCCATAAAGAGGGGCTCGCTGGCCGTGAACCGCTTGATCTGAGCGCCCTCGACCAGGAAATCGAGATCGTCATTGGGAATGGCGCCCGCGACGTAGCTCCGCACCGCCCGCTTCAGGAAGACGAGATCGAGTTCGCGCTGAACCGCCTCGACGGACGCCATCAACTTCAGCATGGACCGGCGCGGAGTCTCGACCAGAACGCACCCGGGGCCCGCCTTCACCGTGGTGGAGCGACGACGGCCCGAGATCAGGCCCATTTCGCCGAAGAACTCACCGGCAGGCAGGGAGATCTCAAAGGGGTCCCCTCCACTGCCTTTCGCCTCCACGATGACGCGGCCCTCTACGATGGAGAAGAACGAGTTGCTGTAGTCGTTCCGCGCAAAGATGACCTGACCCGCTTTCGGTGCCGACATTTCGCTCTCGATCAGGAATTCGCGGAGTTGCAGGGTCGTGAGCCCGGCGAAAAGGGGCACGTTCGCCTGGATCTTCAGGATCGCTTCTGAAACCGACCCGAGGCTCGGAACCGCGGCGAACTTCTTGACCAGCAGGGGCTCGTCTGCTGCCTCCACCGGGCGGCCCAGGATGTGCTCGACCACTTCGTAGCCCTGGTTCATCGCCTGCTTGATCAATGGACACCCGCCAAGGGCCCCCACCACAAAAATCCCCGGCACGTTCGATTCGTACCGATCCGACAGGCGGGGCACCGCGCTGCGGTCCTTGCTCGAAAAGGCTATGCCGAAGGACTCGACGAGGGCGCGAGGTGGAGAGGCCCCCAAACGACCGATGATCCGATGACACGGGATCGATTCGATGCCCTGCGGTGTGGTGGCCACGTACAAGGCTGGAAACGCACCACCCTCGGACGGTTCAACGCGCTCGGTTCGCGTACCGGTTCTGAGTTCGAGTCTCCCCTCCTTGACCGCGGCCTGGACGAGGCTGATGTTCCCGTCTTTGACCCCGACGAACTCGTCATTCCGGTTGACCAGGATCACCCGGTTCTGCTTCGCGAGGGCCAGCGCGTTCTCGATCCCCGCGTCGCCCGCACCGACGACGATGATGGTCTCGTCCGAATACTCTTCCGGATCGTCCAGCTGGTACTGCACGACGCTCAGGTCCTCGCCCGGAGTGCCCAGCTTGCGGAGGTTCCCCTGCATGCCAATCGCGAGAACCACGTTCTCCGCACCGATCGATTCGCCCCCGGCGAGGCCAACTCGGAACGCCCCCTGCTCGCCCTTGATGCTCATCACCTGCGCGCCATAACGAACATGCACCTGGTAGTGCCTGAGTTCTTCGCCCCACTTCCCAAGGATCCCTTCGCGGGTGCCGGCGCCGAAACTCATCGGGCTGCGCAAGGGCAGAATCCCCGGCTCCGCCATCACGTGTTTTCCCTTCTGGTACTTCTGGATGGTGTTCGAGTACGCGGCCCCGGCTTCGAGCAGAACGTGAGACACGCCAAGCTCCGCGGCATGCCCTGCCGCCGAGAGGCCGCTCGGCCCGGAGCCCACGATCGCGATCTTGAAAGGTTCGGTCAATGGGTCTCCTAAGAAACGGGGATGGCTTCGACGAACGGGCGGAAGGCCTTGAGCCGAGGCAGGAATGTGGCCTCGGAATAGGCCTCATCGCTCGCCAGTGGCTCTCGGAGTGAGGACAGACCTCTATTCAGGGCGGCGATGTCTTTAACCAGGCCGCGCGTCTTCAGATAGTTGAGCACGCTGCCGATCGCCATCACCGACTGCTCCGCTCCCGCGTAGTCCCGGTAGTAGCCGGAGAGACCCTCGTCGATGAGGGCCAGGGCCACGCCGCGCAGCGCCGCATCATCCAGAACATGCGCGTCCATAAGTTCCGCCGACCGCTCCGCGGTTTGCGCGATCTCCGCGGCGATCGAAGCAACGTCGCCCACTCCGGCCGCGGCACGATGGAGCCGCTGGGCCTGGGCGCTCAGCGCTTCGGCGAGCGCGGGATCCACCTTGCGCAATATGGCGCGCAGCATGAGCATGTTGGAATCGTTGATCCGGGGCAGGCCGGGACCGGGGCTGGGGCCGAATCCGGTCGCGGGCGTCCACCGCTTCTGCGACATCGCATGATGGCACGCGTGGCAGTCGAGCAGGACCATCTCCGGAAAGATGCCATCGCGACCACGGGTCTTACTAGTGAGCAGCTTCATGGTCTCAGCCACCGCCAGCGCCTGGCCGATGGCCCAGACCTTGGCGCCATTCCACGAACCCTTGCGAGCTTCGTAGTCCGCGTCTACTCGGAAGTGCGAGGGCCCGATGTTCGAGAAGGTCTCGAGTTCGAAACTCAAGCGCGGGTGACCCGCCCCCATGATCCGGTGGGTCACCAGACGATCCTCATTCCCGAAATGACACGACAGGCACAGCCGTGCCCGATCGACCGGTCGGTCCGTTGGGTAGAGACCGCGCGCCACATTCTGGGAATGCGTGGCCCCGGGGGCAGTGTGCGAGCCCACCCACCGTTCGGCGGGGCCATGGCACGCTTCGCACTGAATGCCGTCCATCACCTTCGCCCGCGCGCCGAGGCGATCCGCCCTCGGATTGTGCGCATGGCAGTCGAGGCAGACCTTGGACTTCTCCGGCGGATCCGGCAGGTTCAGGTTCTTCGCGATCCGCTTCGACTGCTCGTTCAGGAGCAGCCGCGCGGCGCCCGCGTGTTTGTCTTTGCGCAGCCAGGTGACGTATTCGTTTTGCAGCACATTCGAGCCCTTCCACTCCACGATCGATCCGTGACACAGGCTGGACGCGCAGGTGACCACACCAAGGGTTCGATCCGGCGATTCATACGGCAGCAGGCGGCGGTCCTTCGAAGAGGTAAGAGCGCCCTCCTGAGCCATCAACAGCAGGGGGAACAGGCTCAGTGCCACAGCGGACCCAGGACCCGCGGCGAAGCGAGGCATCACTTCCTCACTCCCGCGGGCGTCGTCGGCGCTTTGTCTGAGACCGTCCAGATCGAACCGTCCGGTCGGAGGTACATCTTCTTCATCTCCTCTTTGGTGAACGGGCGCGCTCCGATGCGGCCCATCACCGCGATCTGGCCTCCGGTCTCGTCCACCGCGCGATCCCGGTCGAGGCCTTTCGACAAG
>CAZFQH010000237.1:4744-6804 GCA_964520805.1 uncultured Acidobacteriota bacterium
ACAAGGCCAGGGCCGGTGAATCGGTCCGGCGCGTGGCGATGAGTTGCGGCTTTGGCTCCGGCGAAAAACCATAGAACCGGGGCTGGGACTCGGGTGAGGTGAGTTGCACCACCCGCAGCCCGTTTCGGCCGTCGGCGACGTAGGCGAAGAGCGAGGCGTTGGTCGAGGCGACCACAACATCGCGCACATCGTTTAGGGCTCCTCCCCCGTCGAACACCTGCGCCAGCCGCGGGGATTCGGCACGCTCGACATCGATGATCGCGAGCCCCTGCTTCCCTGCCGCGACGTAGGCATAGGTGCGGGCGACATAGATGCGCTGCGCACCCGCAAGCGCCACCGCGGGGGCCTCCCGATGAATGAGGCGAGGCTTCTCGGGAACCGTGACGTCCACCACGCGCAAGCCAGCGTCATCGGTCACGAACAGATATCGGAACTGAAGGGCTGTGGCACGGGCGCCCGGAAGTTCCACGACCGAGATGAGCTTCGGTTTCATCGGATCGTCTACATCGAGGATCACCACACCCCGATCGGCCACGATGTAGAGATAGTGACCGCCGATCGTGATGTGACGCGCGCCCAGGAGCACCGCGCCCTCATTCCAGGTGAGGGAGCGCCTCAGGAAGTTATTGCGCGGTTCGAGATCGGCGAACGTGTTCACGTCCACGAGGATCAGGCCCTCGACCGCGTCCACCACGAACGCGTAGTTGTAGATGGGATGGAACGCCTGCTCCTGATTGGTGATCCTCATGAGTTCGCCTTGATTGCGGAGGGGGGCGATCGGCTGATTTGTCGGCAGGGCCATGCAGGTGGCATTGGTAGTCGAGACGCGAGCATTGTGACCAAGAGGCGAGAAGGGCGCGGTGATGATTCGCTGGGACACGCCTTTGTTCGCGATGGACGCCACGTCGTATACCCGAAGGCCGCCTTTCCCTTCCGCCACGAAGAGGTACTCCCCGCGAACCTGGAGACACGAGGCGGCCCCCAAAGTGGCGTGTGAATGCGCCTCTTCAAGCTCGCGATTGAGCCCCAGGTGTTTGGCGAACCAGTCGGGATAGGCGTAGCGCTGCAGGTAGCTGCCGATGACCGATTGGGGCTCGTCCCACTCGGTGACCTTGACCCCCGTGACATGCCCGGTCGAACCCACCCACGCATTGAACCCCACGAAGTTGAGGAAGTTCGTTCCCTGGAGGAGCAGTTGGGCCATGACCGCGTTGTTGTCGCCCTGGTCCGAGACGTGGCAATCCGAGCAAGTTTTCGTCTCCGTCGTCCGCTCCGTGTGGGGATAGTGCGGGGCGAAAGCCTGCGACGAGTACCCCGACGAGGAGATCGGGGGCTGCTGCACGTAGATCCGTTCCCGATTGATGTTGGTGGATGACAGGACCAGTGCCGATGACGAACGCACCGGCGCGATCCGCCCGCCCTTGACGCCGCCGTGACGTCCGAGCTGAAAGGCATCGTCCCGGGCCACCTGGGGGTTGTAGGTCGCGTAGTTGCGTGTCTCGCCGCCTTCGTAGTGCTTCCGTTCCGTCTTCCAGTTGGCCTCGACCGGCAGATGACATCCGGCGCAGGTCGTGGTCCACGAGGTGTGGCACGCGTAGCAGGTCATCTTGTCATCCGAGTGCGCGTAGCTCGCGGGAGTCACGGCACTCCCCCAGGTTTGGAGCATCCCCGTGCTCATGGTCTTGGCCCGGGCCGCCTTGGGGTTGTAGTTTTCATGGAGAGGATTCACCGAGTCCTTCACGAGGCTCATCTCCCACTCGAGCTCGGGTTCGACCGCGGAGCGCTGGTAGAGCTTGCCTTCCTTCCACTCGAAGCGACGACGCCCGTTCTGCGTGCGCATCAGCTTCATGTCACGCCCCTGTTGAGATGCCGCGGGCCCCGAAGTGAACAGGGTCGGATACTGGCTCGCCGTCCCGTGACAGTCCCGGCACTCGATCTCCACCGCCGCCGCTACTTCTCCGTAGATATGCCCATTTCCGTGGGCGTCCTGGGCGAAATGGCAGTCGACACAGTGCATCCCTTTCTCCATGTGAATGGAGGCCAGATGAACGGCCTTCTGA
>CAZFQH010000238.1:0-6779 GCA_964520805.1 uncultured Acidobacteriota bacterium
GTGTGGGTCAGATGAACCGGGCGATGGGTCAGGTCGACCAGGTGACGCAGCAGAATGCGTCGGCGTCCGAAGAGTTGTCCGCAACCGCCGAGGAGTTACGCCAGCAGGCCGAGAACCTCGAACGCCTCCTCGCTTTCTTCAAGGTCGCAGCCTGATGCGGCCGTTGAACCCTGGACACTCGGTACGATGAAAAAGGACCTTTCCCTGCGCCAAAGACTTCTGATTGGGGCCACGGTGTGCTTGCTTCTACCCATCGGGATGTGGGTGGTGCTCTTTCTTTCGAATGGATCCGTGGAGGCGAGGCTCGGCAAGAGTCAGAGAGACCTGCAGCGGGTGAGTTCTCTGCGAAGTCTCATCGCGTTGACCGAGAGAGTGGCGGCTCCGGTACTGAACGCGGCCGACTACGGCAGCGATCTGGACGAGAGGGAGGCTGAATATCGCGAGGCGTCGGCTCGAGTGACCAGCGGCCTTGCCACTCTCCACGGGCTCTTTTCCTCCACGGACGAGACCCTGCCGGGCTTTGCCGGGGTGCGCACTCTCTTGCTGGCGACGATGGCCGACGCGGGCCGGATCATGGCGATCCTGAAAGACCCGGCGGCGAAAACCAACCGGCGACTGGAAACCGAGTTTGAAGGCCTGCGTTCGACCCTTTCGGGAAAGTCCTCGAAAGTGGTGGCGGAACTGCGGCTATTGGTCGAGTCCCAGACCCAGGCCGCGGGCAATGGCCTCGCCGATGCCGAAGCCACCTCGGTGCGATCCGGCCGGATCGCCCTGCTCATCCTGGTTCTGTTCGTTATCGCGGTGCCGCTCATCGGTCGCTCCATCAGCCAGTCCATCTCCGATCCGGTGGCGCAGGTGATCGAGGTTCACAAGGCCATTGTCGAGGGTGACTTCGATCGGCCGGTCGTGGTGACGGCGGAAGGGGAGCTCGGAGCGCTCCAGAGATCGTGTCGCGAACTTCTCGACTATCTCCAGACCCTGGTGGCCCAGGCCGACCAACTCTCGGCCGGCGACCTGACCTCGACGGTGAAGCCTCGGTCCGACAAAGACCGGTTGGGTGCTTCCTGGGCCAACATGTCGGCCCAGCTTTCGCGCACCATCGAAAACGCCCGTTCGGCTTCGTCGTCGGTGTCGCTGGCGGCCCAGCAGCTGACCTCCTCGTCGAACGTGTTGTCGAACGGGACGGCGCAGCAGGCGGCCTCGGTGGAGGAGACGACGGCGTCGCTTGAGGAGATGAGCAGTTCGATCACCCAGAACGCGGATCACAGCCGGAATCTCGAGCAGATGGCGATGAAGGGGGCCCAGGACGCGGAGGAAGCGGCGGGTTCGGTTTTCAAAACCGTGCAGGCGATGAAGACGATTTCGGAACGGATCGGCATCATCCAGGACATCGCCTATCAGACCAATCTGCTGGCCTTGAATGCGGCGATCGAAGCGGCGCGAGCGGGAGAGCAGGGGCGAGGCTTCGCGGTGGTGGCGGCGGAGATTCGCCGTCTGGCCGAACGATCGCAGACCGCGGCGAAGCAGATTTCCGAACTGACCAAAGGAAGTCTCGAGATCGCGGGTTTGTCGGGGAAGAAGCTCGAGCAACTGGCGCCCTCGATCCGTCGGACCGCGGAAGTGGTTCAGGAGTTGGCGGCGGCGTCGGCGGAGCAGGCCGCGGGTGTGGGTCAGATGAACCGGGCGATGGGTCAGGTCGACCAGGTGACGCAGCAGAACGCGTCGGCGTCCGAAGAGCTGTCTGCAACCGCCGAGGAGTTGCGCCAGCAGGCCGAGAACCTCGAACGCCTCCTCACGACTTTCAAGATTGGCTGAGCGCGGAGTGCCCTCAGGGCATCGCCCTTCGACGGTCGGTCAACGGAGTTCCCTCAGGGCATCGCCCTTCGACGAGTGAGCGAACCGCCCGTAGAAAGCCGCGGCGGCGCGCAGGAACGCGATGCGGCCTTCGGGTGTCGGGACTTCCTCGACGGCTGCAAGGACTGATTCGGGCAAGGCCTTAAGGGAAGCGGGCGCTGGAGTCGGGCGAGGCTTTGGGCGCGCTGCGCGGGGCTGGACCGGGCCTTCCACAAAGGCAAGCGCCCTTGGGGCCAGAGGCCCCGCCGCACGCTGTAGTCGCATGACCAGGGTTCCCTTCAGGTCGCGGATTGTCTTCAGCCAGGATGTTGAATCGGCGCGCACCCGCATCACGTCGTCTTGAATGCCCACCACCTCGCTGTGGTTTGCGACTGCGTCGCCGGCGATCGCCGGCCACAGAGCTTTCAGCACCGCGAGTCGATGCGGTTCGGCGGCGGCGAAGAACCGGGGCAGGGCAGGCGTCTCCAGGGTCATGAGATGGTCGGACTGGGGCATTCTATGGGGTCCAACGGTTGCCGAGGTCTTCCGGCTCCTTGTACGCTGCCACCCAATCGTCGTTCCCCCGCATCATTCGGCATTCGGCATTCGGCATTCGGCATTCGGCATTCGGCATTTATTCTTCATTGTTCACCAATTCAGAGGATGTCCCCCCTCGTTCTTCCAAGGACCCAAGTACATGCGACTCAAACTGGCTTCTTCCCTTCTCTCCGTGGCCGTGCTCACCACTCTCGCCGCCCCCTTGCAGGCGGCTTCCGAACCCAAAAACCTCCAGGTTCTGGACAAGAACATCTCCAAAGACGACCTCAAGCGGATGATGGAGGGCTTCGCGGCTCAGCTCGGTGTGAAGTGCACGTTCTGCCACGTCGGCGAGCAATACGAGAAGGACGACCGGAAACAGAAATCGGACGCCCGCCGCATGATCCGGCTGGTTTTCGACATGAAGGCGAAGAAGGCCGACTACTTCAAGGCCACGGTCAAGGAAAACGCCATCCAGTGCGCCATGTGCCACCGGGGTAAGGCTCAGCCGGAGGCATTCATCCCCTGAGAATGAGGCATTCGCATCTCTGTCCTTCCCCGTTCCGGCCGGTGTAGCATCCTGCCCTGGCCAGACGGCCCATCAAGGCGTTCGATGACTCCCATGCTCAAGGCTTCACGCCCCTCCCCCTGAGGTTTGTCCATGATCACCCAAGATCCAAGCGCCCGGGCTTTTCGCCTGGCCGAAGTTGAAGAGATTCTGAAGGCCCAGGCGAAGCCGGAAGAGGGGCCGTTGCTCATGAGCTTCGCGCGGGCGGTATACGCGGAGATGACCGATTCGGTAGCACTCGAGGGCAATGCGAAGCGCACGGCCGAGCGGCTCACCCAGCACTTCAACTTTTTCGTTCACGAAGTGCCCGAGGCCCACCAGACGGGGTCGAGCGTCCCCGGCCTTCATGCCCGCGCCCGGAACACCGGCGCTTCGGAAACGCGCGTGATCGGCGGGAAGACGGTGTCCTCCGAAGTGAGTGTGGTGGAAACCCACACCCTCGACGCGCCCTTCATCTTCGAGGGCCTCAAGAACTACTTCCGGAAAGCCGGTCTTCGGGTGGTCTCCTCGATTCACCCCATTCTTTCGGTGAAGCGACAGTGGGGGAAAGTCACCACGGTTGGCTCGGCCTCCGAAGAGGGCACCAGGGAACTCCTGTGCCACTTCCGGGTCGAGCGCATCGAGGACAAGGACCGGCTGCGCGAGATCGAGCACGAGGTTCAGGCGGTCTTGAAGGCCATCTTCATCTCCGTGGGCGATTTCGCGAACATGCAGCGCACGGTCTCCGAGGTGGCGGGCCGCCTTGCCGACCGTAAGGGCGACTCTGACCGGCGACTTTCCGCGAAAGCCTTCGTGGAATGGCTCATGGACGAGAACTACATCCTGCAGGGTGTGGCTCGTTACGCGGTGACCCCCTCGGGCGAACTCGATCGCAAGGGCGAAGTCTCCCTCGGCGTGCTGAGCGACCCTCCCCTCCTCGCGGTCGTCTTCCCCGACATGCTGGAAGAGATCGAATTGCGACTGCTTCCGGCCCCGGACGACGACCGGATCATCGTGATCGACTACGGGAACCACGCGACCTCCATCCATTCGGCCGACCCCGTCGACGACATAGTGATCCGCGAGTGGGCGAGCGACGGGTCGCTCAAGGCCATCACCCTGCTCATCGGCCGCTTCTCGATGACCGCTCTCATCGAGCGGCCCGCGGACATCCCTCTGCTGCGGGAAAAGCAGGACTTTCTGCTCGCAAACTGCGGCGGCATCAAGAACTCCCACGCCTATCGGGAAACCCGCACCATCTTCAACCGGATGCCGAAGCGCGAGCTCTTGTACACCGACCGGGCCTCGCTCAAGCACATCGTCGACACCATCGTCTTCGCGACCGGCGATGACGACATCTTTGTGCACCTGCGCCAGGGCGCGGGATATCAGGCTCTCTATCTGGTGTTCTCCCGCCTGCGCTACTCGGGTCAGATGGAGCGCGATCTCACCCACCGTTACCAGGATCAGTTCGGCCCGATCACCTTCGTGTCGTCGTCGGATCTCGGCAACTCGTCGATGATCGTCTTCTACTTCGACGGCGACCGTTTGAGCGAGCCCGTGAATGTCGACCTGGCCCGCGATATGGCGGCGCAGGAGGCCAACACCTGGTCCGACCGCGTCTCCCTGGAGATGGTTCGCCACTTCGGCGAGGAGAACGGCCGCAAGCTCTTCAATCGCTACGTCCGCACCGAGTCGCGGAGCGGCGTGTACCGTGAAATGACCCCGCCCGAGCAGGTGCCGCACGACATCGTCTGCCTGGAGCAGATGGCCGACGGCCTCGGCGCCCGCGCTCTGCCCCGGTCGGCGGAAGAGGCCACCTTGAAGATCTTCTCTCGCCGTCCGCTCGTGCTTTCCGAGATCTTCCGCACTCTCACCAACCTTGGCCTCAACGTGACCGAAGAGGTTTCGATGCCGGTGTCGCTGCCGGGCGGCCGCAAGGGACACATCTATCAGTTCGAAACCCAGGCCTCCAGTCGCGTGATCGGAGCCCTCGCCTCCGACATGCCTCGGGTGGTGGACACGCTCCGTCGCATCGAGGATGGCCGATCCACCGATGATGCCCTCAACGGCCTGGTGCTGGCCGGTGGTTTAACCGCGCGTGAAACTGAGGTCATGCGCGCCCTCCGCAATCATCTGCTCCAACTCCGGACCCACTACAACGTGGAGACGGTGAATCAGGCCTTGCTTCGAAACCTGGTCGCGACCAGTGCGATCTCCCGCTGGTTCGGGGCCAAGTTCGATCCGAGTTTTGGCGAGGCGAACAGCGCCGAGCGTCAGACGGTTCTGGCCGCGCGCAGCCAGGACTTCCAAAACGCCCTCGAAGCGATATCGAGCCTTCAGGATGACGAGATCCTGCGCGGCTTTTCGGGGCTTGTGACCGCCGCTCTGCGCACTAATACGTTCCAGCGGCCCGAGCGGGTGGTGATCTCGATCAAGTTCGAGTCGAAGAACATCCCGCTTGTGCCCTCGCCGAAGCCGATGTTCGAGATCGCGGTCCACTCGAAGGCGGTCCACGGCGTGCACCTGCGCGGAGGCAAGGTGGCGCGCGGCGGCATTCGCTGGAGCGATCGTCACGACGACTTCCGTCGCGAAGTGCTGGGCCTCATGAAGACCCAGATGGTCAAGAACTCGATCATTGTGCCCGTGGGATCGAAGGGTGGCTTCGTCTTGAAGGGAACTCTGCCCACGAGGCCGACCCTCGACGGCTATCTCATCGACCGCTATCGCGAGTATGTCTCGGGTCTGCTCGACATCACGGACAACATCGTGGATGGCGCGGTGCTTCATCCGCCCGACGTGGTTCGCTATGACGGCGACGATCCTTATCTCGTGGTCGCGGCGGACAAGGGCACGGCCCATCTTTCCGATACCGCCAATGGCGTCTCGAACCAGTACGGGTTCTGGCTGGGCGACGCTTTCGCCTCTGGCGGTTCCGTGGGTTACGACCACAAGAAGGTGGGGATTACGGCCCGCGGGGCGTGGGAGTGTGTGAAGCACCACTTCGCCAACCTCGGGGTCGATTGCCAGAAGGAAGCGTTCACGGTTGCGGGCATCGGCGACATGGCCGGCGATGTTTTTGGCAACGGCCTGCTGATGAGCAGGGTCACCCGGCTGGTGGCCGCCTTCAACCACGCTCACATCTTTGTGGACCCCTCGCCGGACGCCGCCTCCTCCTACGCTGAGCGCGATCGAATGTTCCGACTGCCGCGATCCTCGTGGCGCGACTACAACGCCGCGTTGATCAGCAAGGGAGGCGGGATCTTCGATCGCGGGGCCAAGTCGATTTCGATCACCGATGAAATGCGCGCGGCCCTTGGGGTGGCGGATGGGCTCACCGCGATGTCCGGCGAGGAATTGATCCGCGCCATTCTGCGGGCCCCCGTGGATCTCCTGTACAACGGCGGCATCGGGACGTACGTGAAGGCCTCCACCGAAGAGCATCAGGACGTGGGTGATCGCGCCAACGACCGTGTTCGGGTGGACGCGGCCGAGATTCGCGCGAAGGTGGTCTCGGAAGGCGGCAACCTGGGCCTCACTCAGAAAGCGCGTCTCGAGCTCGCCCGGCAGGGAGTCCTCCTCAACACGGACGCCATCGACAATTCCGGCGGCGTCGACATGTCCGACCATGAGGTCAACATCAAGATCCTGATGAGTATTCTGCTCAAGGCCTTGGCCCTCAAGGACACCGAAGCGCGGAACCATTTGCTCGCGGAGATGACCGAGGAGGTTGCGGACCTCTGCCTCGCCGACAACGACCATCAGACCCTCGCGATTACCCTGGACGCGATGCGTTCGAAGGCGGCTCTGGAAGAGCACCTCGACTGCATCGATGCCCTGGTGGCCGCCCAGTTCCTGAACC
>CAZFQH010000239.1:0-6770 GCA_964520805.1 uncultured Acidobacteriota bacterium
CAAGGCTTGGCGGTCAGGCTGGGTGCCAGCAGTCTGTGGTGAAAGTCGGCCGCAGCACCGAGACGAGCGATGCGCCCGGCTGGCGATGAGTCTGAGCGAAGAAGTCCAGGCGGGGTGCAGTGGCCCAAGGCCAGGCTGCGCGTCGTTCGGCGACCGCGAGCGAAAGTGAGAGATGTTTCGTCAGATCAAGGCGCCAAACCGCAGGAATACCGGGAGTATTTCCAGGTTTGGCCACGCCGAACTCTGCGGAAAAGATCCGCTTTCGACGCGGAGGGACTTTCACCACGGGCTGCTAGAGCAGCAGTCCGACATAGACCACGTAGGCCGCCATCAAGACCGCCCCTTCCCATCGCTTCACACTCCGTCCGGTGAACATCAGGGGAAAGAGAAGCAGGGTGATGCCCAGCATCCACCAGTTGTCGCTCGAAACGATCGCCGGGTGAACCTGCATGGGAATCACCATCGACGAGAGGCCCAGAATAGCCAGGATGTTGAAGAGGTTCGATCCGATGACATTGCCGATCGCGATGTCATCACGCCCGCGGAGGCTGGACATCAGGCTGGCCACGATCTCCGGAAGGGAGGTGCCCACCGCGACGATGGTCAGGCCGATCACCCTCTCCGACATCCCAACCAGCCGGGCCAGGCTGACTGCGCCGGTGACCGTCGCCTGCGCGCCGAAGCCCAGAAGCACGACGCCAACGGTGATCAGGATCAGCATGGGGACAAGCTTCGGCGCATCACCTCCGATTTCCGCGACCTCCGCCTTCAACTCGGCACCCTCCGTCACGTTCACTTGCCCCCTCACGAGCGTCACCATGTACGCGGTGAAACCCACATAGACGGTCAGGAACAAAACCCCATCCAGCCAGTTCACCGCTCCGTCCTGGGTGACCGCCACGCACATCAGAGTGACAATCAGCAGGACCGGATACTCGAGCTTTATGGTGTTGCCGGCAATCGCGAGCGGCCGGATCATGGCGCACAGTCCCAGAATGAATGCGATGTTGAAGATGTTCGATCCCACGACGTTCGCCACCGCGATGTCGGCCTGATCGTTCAGGCCCGCGATGAGGCTCACGGACAATTCCGGAACCGAGGTTCCCGCCGCCACCACGGTGAGACCGATCACGGCGGGACTCAGCCGAAGGAGGGTGGCGAGGCCGACCGCCCCGCGAAGAAGTGCCTCGCCCCCCCCACCCAGCAGGAGCAGTCCCACGACAATGAAACCGATCGGTTCAACCATGGCGGGACTTTAGCCGGGGATCCGTGGTCAGTGCACGCCGTTCTCGCGGGCTATCATTCCGACATGTCCCGAACCATTCTCGGTTTTCCTGATGGCGAAGGGGTGTCGCGCTACGCCGCCTCCCTGTTTGCCCGTCTCGCGAAGAAGGCGGTCTGGGATCGGGGCGTCTTTCATGTGGCGCTTGCGGGAGGGGCGACTCCGCGACAGACCTACGAAATCCTGTCTACCCCCGGCTTCGTGGGGCCGGTCGAATGGAACTCGACCCAGATCTACTTCGGCGATGAGCGCGCGGTCGAGCCCGATCACGCGGATTCCAATTTCCATCTGGCCAGTGAGGCCCTGTTGAACAGCCTTCGGCTTCACTCATCTCAGGTCCACAGGATGGCGGGAGAACGCGGCGACCTCAACGTGGCCGCTCGCGAGTATGAAGCTCGCCTCGCCAAGTCCTTCGCGACGAAGCGGGACGAAGGACTCCCCCGCTTCGACTTGATCCTGCTGGGCATGGGCAAGGATGGCCACACGGCGTCGCTCTTCCCGTTCACCGAGGCGCTCAACGAACGCGAGGCCTGGGTGGTGCGAAACGAGGTTCCGCAACTCAGCACCGAGCGCCTCACCCTCACGGTTCCGGTGCTCAACGCCGCGCGATGTGTGGTTTTCCTGGTGAATGGCGACGACAAGGCAAAAGCCCTCGAACGCGTTCTTGAAGGCCCGCCGAACCGCATCGAGTTTCCTTCCCAGCTGATCCAGCCTTCAGACGGCGAGTTGCTGTGGCTCGTCGACGAGGCCGCGGCCGCTCATCTCACGCGCCGCCCCGAGGCTCCTCCTTCGAGAGAGAGTCGAGAGTGATCGTGACGCCCTCGCTCAAGCTCGCTCCTTCCATTCTCTCCGCCGACTTCGCCCGTCTTGGCGAGGCCGTGACCGAGGCCGCCAATGCGGGGGCCGACCGAATTCACATCGACGTCATGGATGGACACTTCGTTCCGAACATCACCATCGGCCCAGTGGTCGTACGGTCTTTGCGGAAAACGACACCGCTCCCCCTCGAATGCCATCTGATGATCGAGGACCCCGACCGATACGCGCCCGAGTTCGCCGCGGCCGGAGCCGACATCATCACGGTTCATCCCGAAGGGGCGCGTCACCTGCATCGGACCATCCACAAGATCAAAGATCTGGGCAAACGGGTCGGCGTGGCTCTGAATCCCGCGACCTCCGAAGCCGCGATCGAGGAAGTGCTGGCCGATATCGACCTGATTCTGGTGATGACCGTAAACCCGGGCTTCGGCGGTCAGAAGTTCATCGAAAGCACTCTGCCGAAGATTCGTCGGATCCGGGAGCTCATCGACTCGGTCAATCCATCCTGCGAGTTGGAGGTCGATGGCGGTATCGACACGAGCACGATCGGGCGCGTGGTTTCGGCGGGAGCGCGGGTGTTCGTGGCGGGCTCTGCGATTTTCGGGGCCGGCGATGGGGTGGCCGCTGCCTCGAGGAGAATCCTCGATGCAGGGTATCAGGCGCTGGCCCATCCCTACCGCTGAAAAATCTCCTTCGAAAAGGCTTGACACCAGGCCCCGACAGGCGCAGATTAGGTGTCGCAGGCTGTGAGTCGGATCTGAGGCAGCCTCAAATGCAGTAACTGACGCACAGGTCGGAAAGAAACCAGGCAGACCGAAGGGAGGCGCGAGCAGCGAGACCCAAACGCATGGCAGACGACACTCCACCTAAGAGACCCGGCCCCTCGGGCGCCACACGGCTCGCCGAGGGGTTCCCTAATCAAACCTAGAGCCGCCCCCTAAGAGGCGGCCGGGGTTCCAAAGCGAACCCCACCGGGCCTGGCACCATCGAGTTCCCCGCACTACGTCGGGGCCGACGCCAGGCCCTTTTTCTTTCTTAAGACGACTCGCCCTTCCCCAGGATCCCTGCTAGTCCCAGACCCTTCGGCCGCCCTTGAAGGCATTCAGATTATCGCCGCGCCGGCAGCCCTCGGGCAGTTCCTTCAGCAGCTTCGCCTGCCCCCCGCCGAGGACGACGTAGTCCGCGACCATGGCCTTCTTGAGCTGGCCGACCACCGTGGCCACATTGTCCCGCCACGCCTTCTTTCCCCACTTCTCCAGGCCGCGAAGCCCCACGTAGTCCTCGTACTCCCCTTTCCGATAGGGAAGGTGCGCGAGTTCGAGGGGCGCCACCTGGCCCCCGGTAACCAGGGCCGAGCCCAGGCCGGTGCCCAGGCCGAGGAACAACATTGTGCCGCCCTCATAACTCCCGAGCGCCTGCATGGCGGCATCGTTGATCAGCTTCACAGGTTTGCCGAGCGCCTTTTGAAAGTCGAACTTCTCCCAGCCCATGCCAAGGTTGTGCGGTTCGTGCGAGATGTGTCCGTTCACGATCGCGGCCGGGAATCCGATCGAAACGACGTCGTAAGGCTTGTCCCCCACCGCCTTCTTCACCGCGGCCACGAGCGCGCGCGGGGTGAAGTGCGTTCCCGAGGGCACCTTCACCGGGTCGGTTTCTCCGGGCAGGAGGAGTTTCAGATTCGTCCCGCCTACGTCCAGCACCAGAACTCGCTTGCTCATTGGGGTGTGTGCCAGCCTCCTACATTTGCGACGAGCTTGTCGGCCTGGGCCGGACCCCAGGATCCCGGCTCGTACTCCCATAAATCACTCGGCCCGTGAATCACCGGCTCCACAATGCGCCACGCGGCTTCCACGGTGTCGTAGCGGGCGAACAACGTGGGGTCGCCTTCCATCGCGTCCCCCAACAGACGCTCGTACGCGTCCATTTCGTCCCCATTGTTCTGCTGGACCACTGCGAGTTCGACGGGACGCCCCGCCATGCCGTCGCCCGCCCGCTTGGCCCGCGCGCCGATGGCGATTTGAACATCCGGGCCCAGCCGGAAACGCACGTAGTTGCCCTGCGAGAACGAGGGTTCGTGGAAGACCACCTGCGGCGGGGTCTTCAATTCGACAATGACCTCGGTCACCGTCTTGTGCAGGGCCTTGCCTCCGCGCACGAAGAACGGCACGCCGGCCCAGCGCCAGGAATCGATCCAGAGCTTGAGGGCGGCGTAGGTGCCGATGTAAGACTCTTTCGCCACTCCCGGTTCGTCGCGGTAGCCGCGGAACTGCCCGCGCACCATGTGCTCGTTGTCGAGCGAACGCACGGTGCGAAGAACCTTCGCCTGCTCATCGCGAATGGCGTCGGGGCTGGCCGACGATGGCGGTTCCATGGCCAGGAAGCCGACCACCTGCAGAAGGTGATTCTGGATCACGTCGCGGATGACGCCAGTTTCGTCGTAGAACCGGCCGCGGCCGCTGACTCCGAAACTCTCCGCCATCGTGATCTGCACGTTCTCGACGTAGTTCCGGTTCCAGATCGGCTCGAGGAAGGCGTTTCCAAACCTGAAGTACAGAATGTTCTGGACCGCTTCCTTGCCGAGGTAGTGGTCGATACGGAAGATGGAGGACTCGTCAAAGGCGCTGTGGACCACCTCGTTGAGGGCCCTCGCGGTGGCCAGGTCGCGTCCGAAGGGCTTCTCGACCACCACCCTGCCTTGAGTGTGGCAGCCGGATTCCGCGAGTCGCTGAATGACGGTTGGAAACAGGCTCGGCGGGATGGCCAGATAGTGAGTCGGGCGCGAAGTCCCTTCCTTGTCCAGAACTCCCTTCAGCACGCTGAAGGTCGCGGGATCCGCGTAGTCACCGTCCACGTAAGTCAGCTTCGAAGCCAGAATCTTGAAGGCGTCTTCCTTGAGGCCGCCGTAGTTCGTGACGCTGTTCTTCGCACGTTCGATGAGCTGTTCCGTGGTCCAGCCCGACTTCGCGACGCCGATCACTGGGAAGTTGAGGGTTCCCCGGCGGGCCATCGACTGAAGGGCCGGAAAGATCTTCTTGTAGGCCAGGTCGCCCGTGGCCCCGAAGAAGACTAGTGCGTCGGACGGTGCCGCCTTCGCACTCATTTCTTTTCGACGTGGCCGCCGAAGCCGAAGCGCATGGCGGAAAGAACGCGATTCTGGAAGTCGTCCTGGCCACGGGACGCGAAGCGCTCGAAGAGCGAAGCGGTCAGGACGTGTGCGGGTACGCCCTCGTCGTTCGCCGCGGCCACCGTCCAGCGGCCCTCGCCGGAGTCGGAGACTCGGCCGGAAAAGTTCGCGAGATCGGGACTCGTGACGAAGGACTGCGCGGTCAAATCGAGCAGCCAGGAAGCCACGACACTTCCCCGCCGCCAGAGTTCGGTGACTTCGCCGATATTGAAGTCGTACTGATAGTGCTCGGGATTGCGGAGTGGTGTGGTCTCGGCGTCTTTCTCGTGCGACGCCTTCCCGATGTTGGCGTTCTTGAGGATGTTGAGACCTTCGCCGTACGCCGCCATCAAGCCGTACTCGATGCCATTGTGGATCATCTTCACGAAGTGACCGGCGCCCGCCGGTCCGCAGTGGAGGTACCCCTCCTCGGCGGTGCCCTGGTTCGCCGGGCGCCCGGGCGTCCGCGGGATTGTGCCTACGCCGGGCGCGAGGGTCTTGAAGATGGGATCGAGGCGCTGCACCACGTCGGTCTCCCCACCGATCATCAAGCAGTAGCCGCGCTCCAGGCCCCAGATCCCCCCGGAGGTGCCCATGTCGATGTAGTGGATGCCCTTGGGGGCGAGGGCCTTCGAGCGGGCGATGTCATCGTGGTAGTGCGAGTTTCCGCCGTCGATGAGGGTGTCGCCCGAGCCGAGAAGAGGCACTAGGTCGGCGATCGTCGCATCAACGAAGGCCGCCGGCACCATGATGCAGAACGCGCGGGGGGCATCGAGCTTCGAAACGAACTCGGACAGCGATGCCGAGCCCGTGGCTCCTTCCTTCACCAGCGCGGCGACCGCGTCGGCCGACCGGTCGAACACCACGAGCTGGTGGCCCGCCTTCATGAGCCGGCGCACCATGTTGGCGCCCATCCGTCCAAGACCGATCATTCCAAACTGCATCGCGTTTCCTCTGAGTGTTGAACGCCGTGGCTGGCCCGACTTCAAGAACTTTCAGGGACTCTACCTCAAGCCAAAATCACCGGGTGCTCTTGTAGTAATTGATCAGGCCGTTGGTCGACGAATCGTGACTGGTGACCGGCTCGGCTCCGGCCAACTCGGGCAGGATCGCCTTGGCCAGCTGCTTGCCGAGTTCAACGCCCCACTGGTCGAACGAGTTGATGTTCCAGACGATGCCCTGAGTGAAGATCTTGTGCTCGTACATCGCGATCAGCGAGCCGAGCGTGCGGGGTGTGATCTTCTTCACCAGAATCGAGTTCGTGGGACGGTTGCCGGTGAAGACCTTGTGCGGCAGAAGTTTTTCGAGCGCTTCCCCGGTGACTCCCAAGGCTACAAGCTCGGCCCGGACCTCGGCCTCGGCCTTCCCCTTCATCAGGGCTTCGGTCTGGGCGAAGAAATTCGACAACAAAATCGGATGATGTTCACCGATCGGATTGTGCGACTCGATCGGAGCGATGAAGTCTCCAGGCACGAGCTTCGTCCCCTGATGGATGAGCTGGTAGAA
>CAZFQH010000240.1:0-6758 GCA_964520805.1 uncultured Acidobacteriota bacterium
TCCCTGCGCAGGCACACCCGGCGCAACCACCGTGACCTGGGCATCAGCCGCGAACGGCAGGAGCCACAGGAGCAGGAGCAGGAGCCGGGGGCGCATCGGGCCAAGGATAGGCCGCGATGTTATCCGCCTCAAATCGCCGAGACGGTCAGGCCGTTTTTCCGTCCATCATGTCTTCCACGTAGCGCGCGATGGCGAGGCACGAAGTCAGCCCAGGCGATTCGATTCCGATCAGGTTGATCAATCCGGGCAACCCACGGTCGCTTTCGTCGCGGATGATGAAGTCGCGCGCAGGTTCGCCCGGAGCCTGGACCTTGGGACGGATGCCGCTGATGTCCGGTGAAAGATCGTCCTCGGCGAGGCTCGGCACCAGACGACGGACGCCCCTGGCGAAAGCCGCGCGCTTCTCCATATCCACGCGATAGTCGAGGCCGCGCTCTTTCAGGTACTCGGCATCGGGACCGAAACGGAGCCGGCCTGCAATGTCGACCAGGGCGTGAACGCCCAGGCTGACCGCGGTGGGTACTGGATACACGAGTCTCTTCACGATACCGGTTCGTGACGAGGCCACCGAGAAATAGCTGCCCTTGCAGTAGTGGAGCCGGTACCCCGCGGCATCAAGATCGATACCCACAAGGCCCGCGATGGTGTCGCATTCGAGACCCGCCGCGTTGATCACCCGCTCGCTGGTGAAGCTCTCAACGCCGGCGGGAGTGTTGATGTCGATCCGGTATTCGTGTTCCTTCTTCTCAAGGCCCACAACCTCGGCGCTCGACTGGAAGGTGGCGCCTTTCGAGCGCACCTCCTGGAGCAGGGTATCCATCAGGCCGTGGGCACTGATCACACCCGTGTTCGGTGAAAAAAGCGCCGCCACCGCCGGAACATTGGGCTCAAGTTCGCGGGACTTCTCACCGGTGATCATCTCGAGTTCGACGCCGTTCGCAAGCCCGATGGCAAGAATCTTTTCGAGATGCGCCACCTCCTCTGGAATCATGGCGACAATGATTTTGGTGAGGCGATTGTGGGGCACCTCGTGTCTGGCGCAGTACTCGTAGAGCAGGCGGTTCCCCTCGACGCAGAGGCGGGCTTTGAGTGAACCAGGCGCGTAGTACATACCGGCATGGATGACTTCACTGTTGCGGCTAGAAGTCTCGGTGCCGTGATGGTCGCGCCGCTCGAGCAGGATGATGTCTGGAAAGCGCTCGGCGAGGCGGGCGGCGATGGCCAGACCCACCGCCCCGGCGCCGATCACAGTGAGAGAGGTGTCGCTCATGGGTCGGCGATGATAGGCGAGTGCCGCACCGTCTGAGGGCGGCCGACGAGAGCACGCTCAGGCCGGACTGGGTATCCTTACCGTTCGAATGCCGACCACTCACAAGATCGTCTGCCCTCACGACTGCCCGGACACCTGTGTGGCCACGGTGCAGGTCGAGAACGGGCGGGCCGTGAAGATCGGCGGTGATCCCGATCATCCTTTCACTCAAGGCTTCCTCTGCGCCAAAGTGAATCAGTACCTCGACCGGGTGTACTCCCCTGATCGGATCCTCCACCCGCTGCGGCGCGTTGGAAAGAAGGGCGAGGGCAAGTTCGAACCGGTCTCGTGGGACGAGGCTCTCGACACGATCGCCTCGAACTTCAAGCGGGTCATCGCCGAGCACGGCCCGCAGTCGATCCTTCCCTACTCCTACGCCGGCAACTCGGGGATGATCCATTACGGTAGCCTCGACCGGCGCTTCTTTGCGAGTCTCGGCGCGTCCGAGCTGGACCGGACCATCTGCGCCTCCGCCGGTTTCGAGGGCTACAAGTCGGTCATGGGCGCCACCATTGGCTTCGATCCAGAGAAAGTGGAGAACGCGAAGCTCATCATCGCGTGGGGCGCCAACATCATTTCGTCCAACGTCCACTTCTGGCCTTTCGTAGAGGCGGCGAAGAAGAAGGGCGCGCGGCTGATCGTCATCGACCCCTATCGGTCGAAGACGGCGGAGAAGGCTGATTGGCATATCGCCCCTCTGCCGGGCACGGACGGTGCCCTCGCCTTCGCGATCATGAACGTCCTTTTCCGCGAGGCCCTGACCGACGACGACTACATCGCAAAGTACACCGTCGGTGTCGAAGGACTGAAGGAAAGAGCCCTTGAATGGACGCCTTTGCGCGCCGCAGTTGAAACCGGCTTGACCGCGGAGACGATCGAAGAGCTGGCGCGCGAATACGGTACGACGCGGCCCTCGGCGATCCGGGTCAACTACGGTCTCAACCGGGCCGCTGGTGGAGGCAACTCGGTCCGGATCATCACCTGTCTCCCCGCCCTGGTGGGCGACTGGCGGCACGTGGGTGGCGGCATTCAGCTTTCGTCGTCGGGAGCGTATCCGGTCAAGACCGCCGCCTTGACCCGGCCCGACCTGGTCAAGCCTTTCACGCGGACGCTCAACATGTCGTCCTTCGGCGAGGCGCTTCGCCCCGACCTCGATCCGCCGGTGAAGGCCCTCTACGTCTACAACTCGAACCCCGCGGCGATCGCCCCTGACCAGAATGCGGTGCGGCGCGGTCTGGGCCGTGAGGATCTCTTCGTGGCGGTGCACGAACTTTTCCGCACGGATACCGTCGACTGGGCCGACATCGTCCTGCCTGCGACGACGGTTCTCGAACATACGGACATCCTGAAGTCGTACGGCCATCTCTATCTCGCGATCAACCGGCCGGCCATCGAGCCGCTCGGTGAGTGCCGCTCGAACACCCAGGTGTTCCGGCACCTCGCCTTGGAGATGGGTCTTTCCGATCCGCTGCTCTTCGAGAGCGACGAGGCGCTTATGGCGCAAGCCTTCGACTGGTCCCATCCTCGCCTCCAGGGGATTACGCTCGAACGACTCAATCGCGAGACCACCGCGCGGCTCAACGTTCCCGCCGAATGGGCGCCCTTCGCCGAGGGCAACTTCCCGACTGCCTCGGGCAAGTGCGAGTTCCTTTCGGAGACCGAGAAAGCCGCGGGCCGCGATCCGTTGCCTCACTACGTGCGACCGCGCGAAGGCCCGGTAAGCAATCCCACCCTCGCGAAAACGTATCCCCTGGCCTTTATTTCGCCGCCCGCCCATCACTTCCTGAACTCGACCTTCGCCGACCAGGCCGTCTTTGTGCGGCGGGAAGGCGGCGAGCCCGCACTCACTATTCACCCGGACGATGCGCGCGCCCGCGGCATCGTGGAGGGACAGATGGTCCGGACCTTCAACGCGCGCGGCGAGTTCCTGGCGAAAGCTCACGTGTCGGACGGAGCCCGGCCCGGGGTCGTGGTCGGGCTCTCCGTCTGGTGGGCGAAGTTGTGCCCCGGCGGCCGCAACGCCAACGCGGTCACCGGCCAGGCCTTGACCGACCTCGGCAACGGTGCCACTTTCTACGACGTCCTCGTCGACGTCGCGACCGCCTGATGGGGCTTCGCCTGCTTTACGCGGCGTCGGAACACGACGCCGACATCCTCTACGCCACCGGCTTCTTCGCCCCCGATGCCTTCCTGTGCCTGATCGCGGGATCGCGCACGATCCTGGTCATGAGCGATCTGGAGATGGACCGTGCTAAACGCGAGTCGAAGGCCACGCACGTGTGGTCCTGGACGCAGATGGCGAAGCGGGCGGTGAAAGGTCCGGGCCCGGCCCGCGTTGAGCACGTGATCGCCGCCTGCCTGATGAGGTTGGGTGTCAAGAGTGCCGAAGTCCCGGGCACGTTTCCGCTCGGCCTCGCGCGAAAGCTGGAGGGCCTGAAGATCCGCCTGCGGGTGGCCCCCGAGCCCTTCTTACCGGAGCGGGAGATCAAGACGCGCGATGAAGTGAAGAAGATCGAGGCCTCGCTGCGCGCTGCCGAGGCTGGCCTTCTCGCCGGAATCGATGCGCTGCGCGACACAACGATCAGCCGCGACGGATGGCTGCGCCGCGGGGGATCGAAGTTCACCTCGGAGGATTTGCGCGGGGTCATCGACTCCACGATCCTGAAGCTCGGGGGCATCCCCATGCGAACGATCTGCGCAGGCGGCGACCAGGCGGTGGACCCTCACGAGATCGGCCATGGCCCTCTGCGCGCTCATCTACCCGTCGTGATGGACATCTTCCCGCGCTCGCAGTCGACCGGCTACTTCGGAGATCTCACGCGAACCGTGGTGCGCGGCCGGGCGAGCGAGAAGCTCAAGGAGGTCTATGCCCTGGTCGAGGAAGGCACGCGCCTGGGGCACAGGTCCATCCACGATGGAGCGGATGGGCGGAAGATTCACGAGGACATCCTGGCCCTCTTTGATTCCCGCGGTTTCAGGACCGGCATGAAGGATGGCCGAATGCAGGGCTTCTTCCACGGCACCGGGCACGGTCTCGGGCTTGATATCCATGAACCGCCCTCGATCTCCCGCCGAGGCTCGATTCTGCGCGCAGGACACGTGGTCACTGTCGAGCCGGGTCTTTACTACCTCGGGCTCGGCGGGGTTCGCATCGAGGATGTGGCCCTGGTGACGATGTCCGGATCACGCTGTCTCACGAGAGTCCCCAAGTTCCTGGAGATTTAAAATCAGCGTTTTGCGACGGTAGGAATCCCTTGCCCGGTGAACCTCAAAGGTCGCCGACCCAGTAGCCGCTTCGGGTGTGGACCTCACCCTTCTTCCCACGGAGCTTCAATTCAATCTTGTGCCATCCGGGGAGGGGCGACATTCTCCGGCGCGTAGCGAAGAACGTAGCGCTTGCTCATCGCATCCGCGATCGCGGCGAACGCCGCTTTCCGTCGATCGAGGGACTCCGCCTCCCAGTATCTTCCCCCCGTGGTCTCGGCGATCTTGCGGAGCGCCCAGGTGTCCTCGGGTCGGAGTGAGTCAAGAAGTACCCCACTCGCCGCACGCAAGGCCTCGAGCTTGCCCCCTTCGAGGCTCCGCTCGTGTCGAAGGCCAGGACGGCCAAAAGGGGTTGAGCGTCCGCGGCCATGAGTTCGAGACGTGGCACGACACCGTTGTCACGAAGGACCATCTGCTCGTACCCGGACCCGTGGACTCCGTCCTGGCGGGTCTACGCGGGGGTGCGGCCCGACCAAAGAACCAGGATCCATGCGGCGGCCTGGAGAAACCGGAGCCGAAAACGGCGCATTGACACAGGGCGCCTTCCTGCCTGCTACAGCGCTGCGGATTCCTGCAGTGCTTGAAGGGTTTCTTTCACGAAAGTCTCGACTTCGGGTGGTGCCGAGGTGAAGTGCACCACAAAGGTGGCCCCGGGGGGCGGCTCGGCGTCGAGGACCTTCCCGTAGAGGTCGCCGGGAATCCACTGGCCGTTGGAGGCACGGACGAGAAGCTTCAAATTGGTGAGGGCTGGAACCTTCTGGTTCGCCTTCACGCCAGCCGACTTGGAGGAGAGAGCCACGAAGGACCCGGTGAAGGCTTCATCGCCCACCGCCTTGCCATCGATCACAAAGTAGTCGACGACGATCTCCTCTTTGAGAGGAAACATTTCGGCGCTGCGCGTCTGCAAGTAGAGGTTGAAAGGCTCGGCCACACCCCTGAGGTCGTGCGCGATCATCGGCTCTTTAAGGCCCTTGGCCTTCACCGCCATCTGCCCGCCCACAATCACGCCGGCACCCGCGGCCTTGAAGGTCATGTCGGAAATGAGGATCTGGCCGCCAATAGTGTAGGTCTCGATGCGCGAGGTGAGGTTCACCGCGGTGCCCACCACTCCATATTTGGCGCGCTGCTCGGAGCCGATGTTGCCGACGATGACTTCCCCGGTATGAAGGGCGATCCCCATCTCGATTTCGGGCAGATCGTTCTTGCGGTTGTATTCGTTCACCGCGTGCATGGCGAGCTGCATTTCCACCGCACAGGCGGTGGCGCGTTTGGCGTCGTCCTCGCGAATCACGGGGGCGCCGAAGATGGCCAAAATGGCGTCGCCGATGAACTCGTCGATCGTGCCCTTATGTTTCTTGATCACCTCGGTCATGATCGCGAGGTAGTTGTTGATGATGCGGACCACCTGTTCGGGGGGCAGCCGCTCGGACAGAGCCGAGAAGCCGCGCAGGTCGGACATCATGATGGTCACGGTGCGCTTGTCGCCGCCCAGACGGGCGCCGCCCGGAGACTCGAGAATCTGATCGACCACTTCGTCGGAGAGATAACGGCCAAACGTCGCCTTGATCAGATCGTTGCGCCGGGCGAGGCCGGCATTGAGCCGTTTCACCTGATCCTGCGCGCGCTTGAGGGCGAGCTGCGATTGGACGCGGGCCAGACAGACCGGAAAGTCGATAGGTTTGGTGACGTAGTCGTTGGCCCCGAGTTTGAGCGCCTCGACGATGTCGTCGCTCTGATCTTTGGCCGTCGCCATGATGATGGGCAGGTCGGCGCGGGACTTCGTCTGCCGAACCGCTCGCAGCACATCGATCCCGGAGATGCCGGGCATCATGACGTCGAGCAGGATCAGGTCATAGGGCTCCTTGGCGAGCATGTCGAGGGCCTGCTGGCCGTCTTCCGCCATATCGACCACGTAGCCGCGCCCCTTGAGCCTGCGCGAGAGCATGTCGCGGTTCATCTCGTTGTCGTCGACTACGAGAAGCCGATCGACACCCGGGTCGGTGGTGCCGGGAAGAGGCGGCAAGGGCTGGAGCGGTTGGGCATCGGGCCGACCGATGGCCGAGGTCGCCCTGCCGTCCGCGAGTTTGGCGGCGGGTAGCGAAGAGGCCTCAGGTGCTGGAGGTGTCGGTGACGGCGGTGCGGGAGGGGCCGCAGCCGGGAGCGTGATTCTTCCGGGCTTCAGTTC
>CAZFQH010000241.1:0-6741 GCA_964520805.1 uncultured Acidobacteriota bacterium
GCCTTGGGGCCGGCGAGTACGAAATCGTGATCTCACTTTTATGCCCCCCGGCCTCCTGCCACTCGGTGCGGGCCCGCTCCATATCGGGGGTCAGCCGATCGTTCGTTTTTCCAAGTGCCGGAGGCAGCAGCCCGGTGGCGCGGAAAGCCAGCGGGTTTTCACCGAAAGCGGTTTCCGCTACCAGCGTGCGGTCGATGGCCAGGGCCAGGGCTCCGCGGAGCCGCGCGTTCTTGAACCGCTCCGTGTTGATGTAGAGGATACAGGTCGAGTTGACCGGCTTCATTACCACTGCGGTGTTCTTGAGCAGATTCACGTCGCGCCACGACAAACGCGGAGCAAGGTCGACTTCTCCTTTTTCAAGAGCGGCGAGAAGAGCGGTGGGTTTTCCGGTCTGGGCATCGACTCGGTAGTGGCGGACTTCGATGGCCTCGATCTTCGCTTTGGTGCGTGCGTGGGGATTGCGCACCAGCCGGAGCACGTCCCCATCCGTGGGCCCGAGCATGTATGGCCCGGTACCGACGAGCCCTCCGCCGCTTTCCCGGAACAACATGCCGCACATCGTCAGGAAAAGGTCGAAACGTGTGTTGGGCGCCTGCAGCGTCAACACCACGCGGCCGTCTCGATACGAGGCCGAGGCGCGACTCGTGAAGACCGGATCCCGAGCCAGGGCACCCACCACATCCTCGGCGCGCACCGGAGTTCCATCACTGAATCGAGCGTCGGTGTTGACCGTGGTCGAAAACCGGAGTCCGGCACTCCCGGGCTCCTCGACCAGTTTCTCTTTGAACAGCGCGGGAATCGCGTCGCCAGCGGCCGAGGCCTGGAAAGGTGTCTCGAAGACCTGGCGCGCCAGCAGGATCGTCGTCGCCTCGGCCATCGTCCGAGGGTCGATCGCCCCCACGGGATCGACGACGCCGATACGAAGAATCGAAGGCCCTGCCGCCATGGCAGTGATTCTAGGCGCACCAGGTGCTTTGCGGCGTTACCAGCGGCCGCGCCGATCGTCGTAGCGGCCTGGTCCCCGGCGGTTCGCGAAGCCGCGCCGATAGCCGTCCTCGAAACCCCGACGATACGTCGAGGCGTACGCGTGCCGGGATCCGAACTCACGCCGGTAACCCGCGTCCGCTTCGCGCCATCGCTTTTCGTCGCGATAGTTATAGCGATCGTCGTGGCGATCATCCTTCTCGCCTTCCCGTAGGCCATCGCGGTAGCCGTGGTCGAACGCGATGCGGCGGATGTCGTACCAGCCACGATCGTAATAGCCGCCACGATCGTTGCCGATGCGGATGTCCACCTGGACGCCGGCCTGGGCGGGGGTGGCGGTGGCGAGAGTGGTGAGAGCGAGGACGGCGGCGATGGCTTTGCGGTTCATGATGTTTCTCCTTCGCCGGTGTAGGAGAGCAACCACCATGCCAGCACTTGAAACGCAAACGCCGAAGGGTCGCGGCATCGTTGTACTCCGAAGGCGACGCCTTCGTCCTCTGAGCGCGTCAAATGAGCTTCATGGAGCGTTCGTCCGTTTGAATTCCCGTTTCTCTAAGGGACCGGCCAAAGCCTGGCCGCGCCCCGGACACCGCTCGAGTCGCCGAACTTCGGGGGGAGAAGTTCGGTATCCACCCGGTCGGAGAAAACATAGCGCGACCATTGGGCCGGCACGTCGCGGTATAGCCGTTCGATGTGCGAAAGGCCTCCGCCCAGCACCACCACGTCGGGGTCGATGACGTTGATGATGGTGGCGAGGGCCCGGGCCAGGCGATTCACGTAGCGGTCGAGGCAGAGGACGGCCTTCGTCTCGCCCGCGTTCGCGCGCCGCACGATCTCCGCGGGTTCGGTCGACCCGCCGGAGGACAAAGCGTAGTCCCGTGCGAGACCCGGCCCCGACAAGAATGTCTCGATGCAACCGGTACGACCGCAGTAGCAGGACTCTCCCGGCCACTCAGAAGGCTCCGGCCACGGCAGCGGATTGTGTCCCCACTCGCCGCCCACGGCATTCCGGCCCCTGAGGATCCGTCCATTGACCACGACGCCACCGCCCGTCCCGGTGCCGAGAATCGCTCCGAAGACGCAGTTCCGCCCGGCCGCGGCACCGTCACTCGCTTCGGACAATGCGAAACAGTTGGCGTCGTTTTCAATCCGCACCTCGCGACCGATGGCGAGCGCCACATCCTTGTCCAGGGGACACCCGTTGAGACACACGGAGTTCGCGTTCTTCACACGTCCGGTCAGGGGCGAAATGATGCCCGGCATGCCAATGCCTACGCTTCGTGGCGCGCCTGTCTCCTGGTCCAGATATCGGATCAGTTCCGCGATCGCCGCGACCGTACCGTGGTAGTCGCCCTGAGGCGTCGGCACTCGCTTCTTCACGACAACCGCACCCTGACTATCGAGGGCCACGCCCTCGATCTTGGTGCCGCCGAGGTCAATGCCGATACGCATGGTCAGACTTTGATGTGGAGGTGGCGCCGATCCATCCACCACAGGATCGCGTACCAGAAAACAACGTTGGCGACGGCATAGGCGAGAGAGGCATTGAGGGGCTCGAGCCAGGATAGAAAGAAGGTGCGGTACAAGAAGACCTGGGAAGAGACCATGGTGCCATCCAGAGGCAATTTGATGAGGCCCATTGTCTTGGCAAGGAGGCCCGAGCCCACAAAGACCACAATGGCGTTCACGCCATAGATCACGAACGGCTGAAGCCCCGCCTTGAACCCTTTGACGTCGGCGATCCAATAGAAAACGGCGACCCCCAAGGAGGCGAGACCGGCGGTGAAGAGGACGTAGGAGGAGGTCCACAGACTCTTGTTGATCGGGAAGACCGTATCCCACATAAGACCCGAAAACGTCATCAGGACACCCGAGAGGGTCAGCCGGCGGATGATCTCGGCCGGTTCAAGACCCTGACGGAAGAGGGTTCCCGCGAGATAGCCGAACAGCGTCGTGCCGATTGCCGGGAGCGAGGACAGAAGGCCCTCGGGATCCCAGGTCTTTGACGACACCCAGAGGTGCTTTCCGAAAACCACGCGATCGAGCCAGGCCCCGAGGTTTGTAGAGGGCTCGAGATTCGGGGCGACACCGCCTGGAACCGGCACCACGGTCATGAGGAACCAGTAGCCCAGACAACACAGGGCAGCGATCACCGCCACCGCGCGTGGTCCGAAGTACTTCTTGATCAGAAACGCCGCGAAGTAGCACAAGGCGATTCGCGGCAGCACTCCGGGGATGCGGACGGTTTCCAGATTGAATCGCGGATAAAAGGCCATGAAGAAGCCCAGGCCAAAGATCTTCAAGGCGCGGATGGCCGCGGCGCGGGTTGTATCGCGAGACGAAAAAGCCAAAGACGCGCCGACCAGAAACAGGAAGAACGGGAAGATGAGGTCGGTCGGGGTCCAGCCGTGCCACTTGGCGTGTTCGAGCGGGTCGTAGATGTGGCCCCAGTCGCCCGGGTTGTTGACCAGAATCATCGCGGCCACGGTCGCGCCGCGGAATGCGTCCACCGACACCAGCCGCTCGCGATTCATCGGGGCATTCATCCTACAGGCGGCTCAGACGCTCTTTCAGGCTTGGGTAGTCAGGCGGAAGCGCTTCGCTCGTGGCCTCGCGCGCCAGCATCCGTTTGAGAGCCTCCGGAGGTTCGACTCCATGGGATACGAGCGGTTCGACGATCTCATCAAATTTTGATGGGTGGGCGGTCGCGACCACGCAGAAGTCCTCTCGCGAGCCGAGGCGACGCTCGTTCTCCAGCATCTCGATGCCGCAGGCGGTGTGCGGGCAGAAGACTTTCCCGTAGGAGTGTTCCCCCTCACGGATCCGCGCCTCGATCGTCGCGTCATCCACCGAAAGAGCGGCCAGCGCGCCGCGCAGCGTTCCGTCCCGCTCCATGAGGAAAGAAAGCCGGGCGACGTTTGAAGGATCGCCCACATCCATGGCGTTTGCGAGGGTGGTGATACTCGGGCGCGCCCGGTAATTGCCACTGGTCAGGAATTCGGGAATCGTCTGGTTGTGATTGGTGGCGAAGAGAACCCGTCCCACCGGCAGACCCGCTTGCCGCGCCACCACAGCCGCCACTCCGTTGCCGAGATTCCCGGTGGGAACGATGAACGAGAGCGGCCGCCCGGTCTTCTTGAAGTGTTGAAGGGAAGCGAAAGCGTAGTAGGTGGCCTGAGGCAGAAGGCGGCCCAGGCTGATGCTGTTGGCCGAGGACAAGGGAAGTTCTTCGCGTAGCGACGGGTCATTGAACGCCTGTTTCACCAGAGCCTGACAGCGATCAAAACCCGAGGGAACGCGCAAGGCCACGATGTTGTCGCCGAAGCACCCGAGCTGATGAGCCTGTCTTCTGGACACCCGGCCATCGGGATAGAGGATCACCACGCGGAAACCCGGCCGTCGGTGGAACGCGGCCGCCACCGCACTTCCGGTGTCGCCGGAGGTGGCGACCAGGATGGTGAGTGGTTTCGTCGTCGGGTCTTCCGCGCGGATGCGGGCCAGGGTGTGGGCGAGAAATCGCGCGCCGTAATCCTTGAAGGCGGCGGTCGGACCGTGGAACAATTCCAGCAGGAACGAGCCCTGCCCGATCTCCACAAGGGGCGTTTCGATGTCGAGCGTCCCTTCGCAGATTTCCGCCAGGTCGCCAAGGAGCGAGTCCCCTTCAAAGAAAGGCGCCAGGAACAAGGCGGCGACGCCAGGCAGGGTGCGGGCGTTGCGGAAATCCTCAAGTGGCCGCGGGTCCACCCGCTCCGGCACGTAGAGGCCACCGTCTGGAGCCAGGCCCGCAAGGAGTGCCGTCTGAAGAAAGACGCCCGGGCTCTCGCGATTTGTGCTGATGTACTTCATTCGATGAGCCGGGCCTTTGGCCCTTCGACGGGAGAGATGTAGACGTCCGAAGCCAGGCCCACTGCCGCGAAGGCGGACTGCATGCTGAACACCGCCGCTTCGGCTCCATTACGATTTTCGAACCACGCGAAGACACTCGGCCCGCCGCCCGAGATCGACGCGCCAAAAGCACCCGCATCCAGGGCGGCCTGTTTGACCGCAGCGAAACCGGGAATGAGGTGAGCGCGCCTTGGTTCGACCAGAACATCCTTGAGCCCGGCGCGAAGGGAGTCGAGGTTCAAGGTGAAGAGTCCCACCAGCAACTCGGCGAGCCCGGCACTTTGGAGGACGAAGTCGCCGATCGCGTAGGGTGCTTCGAGGGCCTTGCGCGCGCGTCTTGTTTCCAGCACCAGATGAGGGTGGACGAGAACGCACATGAGCCCCGCGGGAACGCGCAACCGGACGAGATGGTCATGGGTGGCGAGGGCCAGACCTCCCACCAGCATCGGCCCCACGTTGTCCCCGTGGTGACCGCCACTCGCCGCGGCTTCGCCTTCCATGGCGAAGGGATACAGGGCGACGGCGGGAAGCGGCGCCTCCAGCAGCGCGTTTGCGGCCAGAAGTGCGGCCACTGCCGATGCCGCCGATCCGCCCATGCCCGATCCCAGAGGGATGCCCTTCACGATGTCCACTTCGAAACCGAAACGGACATCACGCGAAACCCGCAGGGCTTCGATCGCGCGCAGCGCGGTATTTTGGTGCGGTTCCTCCGGGAGATCCTTGATCACACCGCTTACCGAGCGGAGCCGAACCGTGCTCGTTTCGATCCGCCGCACACAAACCCGGTCCTTGGGTCCTTCGATGGTGTGGCCCAGAATATCGAAACCGGTGGCCACGTTCCCCACAGAGCAGGGTGCTTCGGCGGTGGCGGTATCAGGGCGTTTCGAGAGCACGGAACGCGCATTCTGCCACCGAGGTCAGGTACTTCAAGCGGTGTGCTAGCTTCTCTTCTCCATGCATGATTCGTTCGATCCGAACGCGCCCGCGAGCGCCGAAGGCATATTCGGTCTTCCTCACAGGCCGGAAGACTCGCGGATCGTCCTTCTGCCTGTACCCTGGGAAGCGACGGTGTCTTATGGGTCTGGAACCGCGAACGGTCCAGCAGCCATCCTGCGCGCCAGTTTGCAGGTGGACCTTCTCGACCGCGACACTGGCAAACCCTACGAGTCCGGCATCGCGATGTTGCCTATCTCGGAGACGGTCCGGGCCTGGAGCGACGAAGCGAAGGGTTTGGCCGCGAGCGTTATTGAAAACGGAGGCGCCAAGGCTGACCGAGCACTACTCGCAAACATCGATCGAGTGAACGATCTGGGCCGGTTGCTGAACGGATGGGTCGCGAAGGAGACACGGGCCTGGCTCGCCTGCGACAAGATTGTGGGCATCGTCGGTGGCGACCACTCAGTTCCTCTGGGCGCCATTGCCGCCATGGCCGACAAGTATCCGGGCCTTGGAATCCTCCACATCGATGCCCATGCCGACCTGCGGGTGGCTTACGAAGGATTCACTTTTTCCCACGCTTCGATCATGGACAACGTGATTCGCGAAGTTCCGACGGTGGCGAAGCTGGTTCAAGTCGGCGTGCGCGATTACTGCGAGCAGGAGGACGACGCCATTCGCAACAGCGCAGGGCGCATTCGGACCTTCTTCGAATCCGACATGCGTCGCGAACTCCTCGATGCCGGCTCCTGGCGAAGAATCTGCAATCGCATCGTGGCAGAGCTTCCGGAGACGAACTACATTTCCTTCGATATCGACGGCCTCGACCCCACGTTGTGCCCGAACACCGGCACCCCCGTCCCCGGGGGTCTCTCATTTGCGGAGATCGTGGTCCTCCTGCGCACGCTGGTGGATAGCGGCCGCAAAGTGGTGGGT
>CAZFQH010000242.1:0-6613 GCA_964520805.1 uncultured Acidobacteriota bacterium
CCTTTATGCGGAACGAAAAGACAAGTACGCTCTGGCTCACGCCACCGTCGATGCCACCCATCGGTCTCCCGAAGAAGTGGCCGGCGAGGTACTTCGCCTTCTGAAGGCACCGTCTCCTTGAAACCCTCCATGCGCTACCTGATTCTGTCGGACATCCACGCGAATTACGCGGCCTTCGCGGCGGTGATGAATTCGACCCGTCGCAAACGATGGGACAAGGCGGTCTGTCTGGGCGACATCGTGGGGTACGCCGCGGAAGTGAATCAAACCATCGACCGGCTGCGGAGCCTCAAACCGCTGACCGTGATCCGCGGAAACCACGACAAGGTATGTTCCGGAGTCGAAGGCAACGAACGGCTCGCGAAGTTCTCGAAGTTCGCGCGCATCGCCGCCGAATGGACATCCCTCAAGCTCACCCGCCCCAATCGCCGCTATCTGAGCACCCTTCCCAAGGGGCCGAAGATGGTCGACGGGGTTTTCGCGATCGCCCACGGCTCGCCCTTGGACGAGGATGCCTACATCTTCAGCGACCTCGACGCCCTGCGCGTGTTCCGCAGCACCGACTTCCCCATCTGCTTCATCGGCCATTCCCACTTCCCGGTGGTGTTCTCGTGGGATGGCTCCGAGGTGACGACGCAGATCGCAACCCCGCCCGAGTTCAAACTCAAGCTCGATCCCGCGAAGCGCTATCTGATCAATCCGGGCAGTGTCGGCCAGCCCCGCGACCGCTGCCCTCTCGCCTCGTTCGCGACCTACAACGCCGAAACCCGGCTGCTGCGCATTCACCGTGTCCGCTACGACATCGAAGCGACCCAGGAGAACATCCTCAGAGCGGGCCTGCCGTCACCTCTCGCGGAACGGTTGTCCGTCGGACGCTAAAGCACCCCGGCGCGCTTCAAGAGACGACGTGCGGTGGTCACCGAAAGTCCGGCCACGTTCGACGGAGAGCCTTCGATCGACTCGATGAAACAGGCCCCACCCCCTTCCACGTGGTAGGCACCCGCCTTATCCATCGGCTCTCCAGTCTTCACGTAGCGGACGATCTCGCCCTCGTCCATGCGCCGGAAGCGAACCGAGGTGTAGTCGACGTTGGTGGCAACACCCCCGTCCCAGCAAATCGTCATTCCCGTGGCTACTTTGTGCGTGCGTCCGGAAAGGCTTTTCAGCATCGTGATGGCCTCGGCGCGATCCCTGGGTTTGTTCAGAATCCGCGAACCCAGGATGACGACGGTGTCGGCGGCCAGCACACACTCACCCGGCCGCCGCGCCGGAACCAGGGCTTTTTGCCGAGCCAGCCGTCGCACCGCGGCGACCGCGGCCTCGCCCTCCAGCAACGACTCGTCGACATCCGCGGGCCGGACCTCGAAACGAAGGCCCAGGGATTCGAGTATCCGGGCTCGGCGAGGCGAAGCGCTCGCGAGGATCAAACGCCTTTGGGCCAAACGAGGACTGTGACCAGCCTCAGCTGGTGAGCCGGACAACTTTCTTGGCGAGCCGTTCCACCGAATCGGCCGCTTTGATCACGTAGTCGTCGGCGCCGTAGTCCGTGCGCGCCTGTTCGTGATTCGCGACGGTGGCTCTGGTGTGGATCAGGATCGGAATCTCGATCCACTCCATGGTCGACTTCACGTAGTTGACGAGGTCCCTACCCGAGAGTTCGCCCTGCAGCATCGGTTCGAGAATGAGCAGAGCCGGACGCTCCCGACCCATGGCGTCGAGGGCGGCGCGCACGGCATTCACGACCAGAGGTGCAAAACCGAGTTTCTCGCAAGCCTTGCGAGTGGCCTCGGCCACCGCGGCGTCGTCCTCAACAATGAGCACCGGACGCGCCCCCGCCGCTTTCGGTCGAGGCAAAGCCACAGCGGCAGATGCCTGAGCCTGACTGGAGGAGGAGGCTCGGGGAGCCTCGAGCTTGGACACCACCGAAGCGAGGTCCTGGTGGCTTTGCTTCAAGGTCGAAAGGTCCTTCTGGATGCTCTGAAGAATGGTCTTCAGATCATCGAGCGCCTCGCTCTTCGAAGAGGAGGGTGGTGGCGGCACCGTCGACGCGGAGGAGCCATAGCCGGCCGCTTTCATAAGCTGGCTGCTCTGAAAACCGGGGGGAAGGGTCGCCGAAGCATCCACGCGCTCGATACGGGCGAGCAGAGAATCGGTCGAGTCGGTATCGCGATTTCCAGTCGGCGTGGGCGGAGGCGCCGCGGCAGCGACCACCGGGGCGGAACCCGAGGTGGGAGTGGGCGACTGAATGGTGACTTTGATCGTCGGGGCCTTGCGCAACCGAGCGCCACAGCCGCCGCATACCAGAAAGCCGAGTTCGTCAGCGGTACCGGTGACCGGCGCGCTGCATCGGGGACACTTGGGCGGAGGAGCGGTGGTCACGTGCTAGAGACGATCGGAGACGAAGATCGGGGGGTTTTGTCGGACATTTCGGGCCTGCGGTGGAGCATATTCTGAAATCGGGTCGCCAAGGCCGGTACTTCGTTCAAAAGCTCCTTTAGTAAGATGCACCTTGATCCCCCAAAGAAGCCGTCGCCCATTTCGGCAAAGCCTCCAAAGCCCCCCAAACACTCCACCTTGCGATTCGAGATTCGCCACCCCTCGCACCGCGAGGAGATTGCCACCGAGAACGACCTGGTCGTCTTCGGCCGGGATGTGTCTTGCGACATCGTCATCAAGAATCCGCGGTGCTCCAGGCGGCATGCCTCGGTCCGGGTGGTGCCGAGCGGCTTCCGTCTTCTGGATCTTGGAAGTTCGAACGGTGTCTACGTCCTGGGTCAGAAGGTCGACGACGCCATCATCCAGGAGGGCGATGTTTTCTCGATGGGCGATGTCTTCGTCCGCATCCTCCCCGAAGACATGCCGGCCACCCTCGCCTTGTCGCAGGCCGACGCCACCCTGCTGCAAGCACCCTCTCTTTCCATCCCTCCGTCGCTGCTGCCACCGCCGAAACACCGGCCTCCAGCACCCGCCCCGCCGGTGCCGGAGCGATCCTCGTCAACCGGGCGTTTCTCCGGGCCGTTGCTCTCTCCTCGCGTGCTCGGCATTTCATCAGTGTCGGTTGGCGTGGCCCTCATCGCCGGCCCGCTGGCCCTGGGGCCGCAACTGGGTCTGCTCGGGTACGTGCTGCCGGCGCTTGGCCTGGCCTCGGCCTCGGCCGGGATCGGCCGGCTCGCAGGGCAGAAGTGGGCGCGCAACATTCACTACGCAGTGTTCACGGTTTGGATCCTCACCTGCCTCATGGCACCCTACGGAGTCATCGGTTTCGCCTATCAGCTCCGGGGCGAGGATCACCCTGAGACCGACTCCTTCTTCGCGGTGGTCATCGGGCTCGCCGGAGGCCTGGCGGTGCTGGCCTTGATCGTGGCCGCATTCCTCGCCCGAATCTATGTACCGGCCCCATTGCCGCTATGAGCACCCACGAGGGCCGCAGCCGCGATTCAACCCGGCGCGGCCAACGGGTCTGACGGTTAGTCGCCTTCAGTGCGAGGTCGAGAGCTTCGGAAGCGACGCCCTCCCCGTGATCGAGGCAGGGGCGGCCCTTTGTGGCCGCCCTTCGCGAATCGAGTGCAACCTCTAGAAGCGCGGCCGCTCCTGTCCTCCAAGGGAGGCATCGCGCTCCACCGAGCGGCTGTCCGTGCGGTGGTCGGTATGGGTCGCCCGAGTGGTCTGACCTGAGCCTGAAGGCGCGGGGCCTTGGTTTTCGGCGCGGACTTCGACTGTCCGCAGGTGGGCGCTACAAGAGGTTGCGGGTCTATAATTGCGCGTTTGCCAATGCCAAAGAAAACCGTCGCCCCCAAGTCCCGCGCGGCTGCTCCCGCGAAAACCCCCCGCTCGGCCCCAAAGGCCACCGCCCGAGGCAAAGTGGTCAAACCACTTGCGACCGGCAAGACCTCTCAGGGAGCCCCTCCCCTGGACAAGGCCGAAGCGCTTCGCCTGTATCGGCAGATGCTGCTGATCCGGCGTTTCGAGGAGCGGGCTCAGCAGATCTATGTCGAGGGCAAGATCGGCGGTTTCCTTCACCTCTATATCGGCCAGGAGGCGATCGCCTGCGGCATCATGAGTCTGCTGCATAAGGACGACTACTTCCTCGGCGCGTACCGCGACCACGGCTACACCCTGGCCCGCGGCGCCGATCCGAAGCCGCTCATGGCCGAGTTGATGGGCCGGTCCACCGGCATCTCCCGCGGCAAGGGCGGTTCGATGCACTTCTATGACGTGCCGAACGGAAACTTCGGTGGCGACGGCATCGTGGGCAGTCACATAGTGATCGCGGCCGGCATGGGCTACGCCATCCGCATGCGCGGCTCTGAGCAGTGCGTGGTCTGCTTCTTCGGCGACGGCGCCATCAACGAGGGTGCGTTCCACGAAGCCCTCAACGTGGCGTCGCTTTGGGACCTGCCCGTGGTTTTCGTGGTCGAGAACAACATGTACGGCATGGGCACCTCAGTGGAACGGGCTTCGGCAGTCACCCAGCTCCACGAGCGTGGCGCCGCTTACGGCATGATCCACCTCCCCTGCGACGGTATGGACCTCGTCAAGGTCCGCGACACCTTCGCCGACGCCTTCGCCCGCGCGCGCAAGGAAAAGAAACCGACCTTCGTCGAAGTGATCACCTACCGCTACCGCGGCCACTCGATGTCCGACCCTGGCAAGTACCGCAGCAAGGAAGAGGTCGAGAAGTGGCAGGAGAAAGACCCGATCGCGCGTCACGGCGTGTTCCTTCTCGACAAGAAGTTTGCCAAACCCGCCGATCTCGAAGCCGTCGACAAGGACGTCATGCTCGAAGTCGACGAGTGCATCAAGTTCGCCGAAGAAAGCCCCTGGCCCCCTGCCGAGTACATGTACGAAGACATCTACGTGAAAACCCCCACCCTCAACTGGCGCGCGGTCGAAAAGGATCCGGCGTGGGAACGCTCGCTGCCGGATGACCGGGTGCCCGTCGTCTATCCCGCCTGGGGCGCTGCGGCTTCCAAGGCCGAGAAGGGGGCACGCTAACCATGGCCATGATCACGATGCGTGAGGCCTTGAACCAGGCCAAGCGGAGCCCGATTCACTCGGGCGAAGCGACGGGGTTTGGGGGCTCAAGCAGGCAGTCGAACGCCATTGCGGCCCCCATCTCGAAAGAGGTTAAGTAGCCATGGCCATGATCACGATGCGTGAGGCCTTGAACCAGGCCATGCGTGAAGAGATGAAGCGCGATCCAAACGTCTTCCTGATCGGCGAGGAAGTGGGTCACTACCAGGGTGCTTACAAGATCACCTCCGGCCTCGTGCAGGAGTTCGGCGACTGGCGCGTGCGCGACACCCCCATCGCGGAAGAAATGATCGCGGGCGTCGCCGTCGGCGCGGCCTGGGTGGGCATGCGCCCCATCGCCGAGATGATGACCTTCAACTTCTCGCTGCTCGCCCTCGACATGATGGTGAACCACGCCGCGAAGTACCGCTACATGTCGGGCGGCCAGATTCGGTGCCCTATGGTCCTGCGCGGGCCCTCCGGTGCGGCGGCTCAGGTCGCGGCTCAACACTCGCAGTCGCTCGAAAGCTACTTCGCCCACGTCCCCGGCCTCATCGTGGTCATGCCGTCCACCGCGAAAGACGCGAAAGGCCTGCTCAAGGCCGCGATCCGCGACGACAACCCGGTCATATTCATGGAGAACGAGGTTCTCTACAACCTCAAGGGCGAAGTGCCCGACGAGGACTATGTGATTCCCCTCGGTCTCTCGGAAGTGAAGCGTACCGGTCATCACGTCACGATCGTGGCCTGGAGCCGGATGTGCTACCACGCCCTTCTCGCCGCCGACATCCTGGCCAAGGAGGGGATCGAATGTGAAGTGGTCGATCCGCGCACCATTCGCCCGCTCGACGAGGCGCCGATCTTCGAATCCGTCCGCAAGACGAACCACTGCGTCATCGTCGAAGAGGCGTGGCCGCAGGCCAGCGTCGGGGCCTACATTTCCGACCGCGTGCAGCGCGAGTGCTTCGACGACCTCGACGCGCCGGTGATGCGCGTCAACGCTCCCGATGTGCCCATGCCGTATTCGAAGGTCCTCGAGAAGCTGTACGTCCCCCAGCCCGAGAAGATCGTCGAGACGGTGAAACAGGTTCTGGCGTAGTCAAGCCTCACAGGAACGAAACCATGGCCACGAAGGTTGTCCTCGCAAAGCTCTCCCCCACCATGGACGAGGGCCTCATCGTCAAATGGAGCAAGAACGAAGGCGACACCATCAAGGTGGGCGACGTTCTGGCCGAAGTCGAAACCGACAAGGCGAACATGGAGATGGAGGCGCTCGTCGCGGGCGTCTTGCGCCGCATTTTCGTGAAGGCGGGTCAGAAGGCTCCGGTGGCCGGCCTGATCGCGGTCATCGCAGGTAAAGACGAGGACATCTCGGCGTTTGAAGCTCAGGCGGCGAAGGAACGCGCGGGCGCAGGCGCGCCAGCCGCTCCCGCAGCGGCGCCAACCCCCGCGGCGGCCGCACCCGCACCCGCTCCCGCTGCGGCGAAGGCCGCGGCCCCAACACCCACAGCGGCCCCGGCCGTTCCCGCACCTCGTCCCGCCGCCCCCCCCGCGACCGTCGCGGCGGCGGTTCCCGCGGGCGGTCGAGTCAAGGCTTCTC
>CAZFQH010000243.1:0-5486 GCA_964520805.1 uncultured Acidobacteriota bacterium
GGCGGGAGAGGGGCCTGCGGAGCCGGAGCGGGAGAGGGAGGAGAGGTCTTGCTCTGAGCGGGTGTTGACGCTAGAAGTGGAGGACTTTCCGAAGGCGGCATGACCAACCGGCTGATCGAAGCCGCGGTGATCATTTCCGCAGGCAGGGGCGTGGGGCTCGGTGCCGCCGCGAGCCGCAGTGCCGCGAAACCGACGAGATTGGCGCTGAACAACCGACCGAGAACCTCCAGCGAGGCCAGTTCATCCGGATTGCCGGCGAGTTGACAGACTTCCCGCAAGCTGCGACGCCCGTCGACCAGGAAAAGAAGCCGCCACTCCTCAGGGGTCAGCGTGAGGCTCTGACGCAGGCTCTCACGATTTCCGAAAACCTCGACTACCGCATCGAGGTCCGGGAACACTTCGGCGAGGCGTCCGCGCTCGTCTATGCGGCGCACTCCTTCCATGAGCAGGTTCTGGAGATCCATCTCCAGGGTCACCGCGTCCTGCGGAGGAAACACATCGTCGTAGAAGGCGAAGGAGCCCTGCACCCATGTGAAGGTATCGAAGATCACCTCCGACACCTGAACCTTGAGCAGGGGCGAAAGATCGCCCTCGGTGATGAGACCTTCAGATACGAACACCTGTCCCAGATGCGGTCCGCCGACCCGGTGTCGCGAAACGCATCGGTCGAGATCCCGGGCGGTGATACGGCCCATTCTCACCAGGAGATCTCCGAGCCGAAGGCCCGGCTTGTCCGAGGTGGCGAAGACTGGATTGCCCTTCTGGAAGAAGATCCGGGTTGACTGATCGCTGCGGGTAAGTTCGGTGAGGCCGGTGCGCCGTCCGAGATTGATGAAGGTGAGGAGATCCGGTATCTCGACCGCTCCGATCAGCCCCTGAAAAGACGCCTGCATGTTGTCGAGATTGTATGCCTCCGAGGGTGGACGACCAAGGCGACGGGTTCCGGCATCTGCGTTTCGGCGCCCCCTCGGGGGCCGACCGGTTCCAGGAGGGGTGGAACCGGCCGGAACCGTTGGCGGTGTTTGGGAGCAGTTACATCTTGGGCAGAATGACGGTGTCGATCACGTGGATCACGCCGTTCGTGCACGCGATGTCCGTCTTGACCACGTTCGCGCCGTCCACCTTCACGCCCTTGGTGGTGTCGATGGTGACGCTGCTGCCCTGAACGGTCTTCGCGTTCTTGAGCTTGACCACATCGGCGGCCATAACCTTGCCCGGAACCACGTGATAGGTGAGGATGGCGGTGAGCTTGGCCTTGTCCTTGAGCAAAGCATCCAGAGTGCCCGCGGGGAGCTTGGCGAAGGCCTCGTCAGTGGGCGCGAACACCGTGAAGGGGCCCTTGCCCTTGAGGGTATCGATGAGGCCGGCCGCGGTCAGAGCGGTGGCCAGAGTCTTGAAGCTCCCTGCGGCGACCGCAGTGTCCACGATGTCCTTGGGGGCATCGGCGGCGTAAGCGGAGTTGCCCACGAGGGCCACGGCGGCGAGTGCGGCGAGAAGAGTGCGACGGTTCATGTTTTCTAATCCTATTTTCGGTTGAAGGGTGGTTTGGCGGGATTCGGATCGGCCACGACCCGCCCCGCATTTTTCGATGAGGCCTTTTGGTTTCAGGACTCACTTTGAGTCAGCCGCCAGCCTCAGAAGGAGAGTACCAGTCTGAATAAGTACTTGTCAAGCTTTTGCGCAGGTTTTGAACAATTCACCTGCGGCCAGGGCCACAAGCGACGACAAAACCTCGCGGTCCCTTCGACGGGCTGCGAGAAGAGTTCCCTCAGGGACCGGCCATGAAGCCCAAGACACCGCGTTCGTTTCCCGCTGGAGTTTCTGATTCAGTGAAGCGGCGCTCGTTTGGCGCCCTTGAGACGCCCTGCGCCGGAGGCAGGACCCTACGCTGCGCGTCGGAGAAGGGCGGTGCGGGCGAACGGGGCCTCGGGGCGATTGGACCCGGGCGAAGGGCCGCCACCTTTGCCGCTACGAAACCGGATCGCCCAGACTTCCGAGAGTGAGACCGAGGTAAGCCTTCGCGTTGCCGAAGCAGACGTTGCGGACCGCCTGGCCGAGCAGGTCACGATCTTCCGGCAAGTAGCCGGCACGCACGTCGTTGCCAAGAAGGTTGCAAACGAGGCGGCGGTAGTACTCGTGACGCGAGTAGGAAAGGAAGCTGCGCGAGTCGGTGATCATGCCGACGAAGCGGGAGAACAAACCCAGGTTCGAAAGGGCTTGGATCTGCGCCTCCATTCCGTCCTTCTGGTCGAGGAACCACCACGCCGCCCCATACTGCATCTTCCCCGCCACCGACCCGTCCTGGAAGTTTCCGATCATCGAGGCGAAGAGCTCGTTGTCTCTGGGGTTCAGGTTGTAGAGGATGGTCTTCGCAAGCTGGTTCGAGTCGTCGAGAGCATCGAGGAAACGAGCGAGGGGAGCCGCCTGGTCGAAGTCCCCGATTGAATCGAAGCCTTTGTCGGGCCCGAGGGTGCGTCGGGCCCGCGCATTGGTATTGCGCAGAGCGCCCAGATGGAACTGCTGGACCCAGCCGCGCCGATGGTCGAGCACGGCCAGGTGGTGGAGCAGGCCCGACTTGAAGCGCAGGGCGGCGTCGCCTTCAAGGGCGCGTCCGGCGCGAAGACGCCCGAAGGAAACCTCGAGCTCCGCGTCGGTAAACGCCTCCGCGTACATCTGCTCAAGGCCGTGATCCGAGGCGCGACAGCCCATCTCGTGAAAGGCGGTGTGCCGGCTCTCCAGGGACGCCATGAACTGTGGCCAGGTCCCGATGCTGGTCCGGTTCGCCGCTTCGAGAGCCTCAACCCAGGAATTCCACGGGGTCGGGTCGTCAATGGCGATCGCCTTGTCCGGGCGCCAGGTCGGATACACGCGAGTCTCCGGATGGACGCGCGCGGCCAGAGCCTTGTGATGCTCAAGGGAGTCTATGGGGTCATCGGTGGTGCAGACCACCGCGACCTTGAACTGCTTTAGGAGCCCTAGGGTCGTGAAGCCCTCCTCCTGAAGCCGCGCGGTCGTACGGTCGTAGATCGAGCGCGCGCTCTGCTCATTAAGCAGCTTGGCGATGCCGAAGGGCCGCTTCAACTCCATGTGCGTCCAGTGATAGAGAGGATTGCGGATCGTCTGCGGAACGGTTTTCGCCCAGGCCTCGAACTTCTCAAAGTCGGTGGCGTCGCCCGTGCAGAAGCGCTCGGCGACCCCGTTCGCCCGCATGGCCCGCCACTTGTAGTGATCGCCATCCAGCCAGATCTCGGTGATGGACCGGAAGGTGTGATTCGACCGGATCTGATCCACCGGCAGGTGGCAGTGGTAGTCGATGATCGGCAGGTCCTTCGCGACATCGTGGAAAAGATGCCGGGCGAGGTCGGTCTCGAGGAGGAAGTCCTCCTTAATGAAGGCGAAGGCGCTCATGCTAGGTCTCCTGACGGTTTCGCCCCCCCAAAGAGGTCAGGCGTCGAGCTTGGCCGCGTCGAGCTTGGCCGGTTCGGATGTCGGAATCAAAAGATGAATGATGAGGAGCGCGAACAAGTACGCCGAACCCGCGATCAGGAAGATCAGGAAGTAGCTGCCCGTGCGCCGCAGGATTTCGCCCACGACAAGGGCGATCAGCATGCCGCCGATGGCGCCCGCGGTGCCGCCGATGCCCACCACCGATCCGACCGCGCGGCGAGGGAACATATCGGAAGTGAAGGTGAACAGATTGGCCGACCAGCCCTGGTGGGCGGCCGCGGCCAGGCTGACGAGGGCCACCGAGGCCCACAGGCTCTTGACCTGAGAGGCGAACATAATGGGCACCACGCAGAGCGCGCACACCAGCATCGCGGTACCCGGCCCGCGACGACGAGGCCGATGGCGTAGGCCAGCGAAAAGCTGAAGATGATCGCGGCGTAATCACGTTCGGTCCAGGAGAACTCGGTCTGGAGCGTGCCCTTCAGGATGGCAATGATCTGCCGGTCGAGATAGTTGATCGCGGCGGCGCCGAAGAGGAGCGCGCAGATTATCCAGCGAACGTACCCAACGCGCTCGGTCGTCTTCTCAGTCATTCGGAAAGGTCTCTTTCGGACTTGACAGGAACGGGATTCACGCGACTAGGCGACGAACTTCTGCCAGGCCCGGCCGGTCGGGAACTCGAATTCCGCGATCGACTGGGGCCTGATATCGATACTGTACCCCGGCCTTAGGGGAGTTACATACCGGGCGTTTTTCGCGATGCATGGATCGACGAAGTGTTCGTGCAGGTGATCTACGTATTCGCACAGCCGGTCTTCGAGCGAGCCCGAAACCGCGATGTAGTCGAAGATCGACAAGTGCTGGACATACTCACAAAGGCCTACTCCGCCCGCGTGCGGACACACCGCCTTCTTGAACTTGTTCGCCATCAGAATGACGGTGACCGCCTCGTTGACTCCCCCCATGCGGCACGAGTCGACCTGAAACCGCGTTCAGAAGCGCGCCGGTCGCCATGTGGAGAATGCCCTTCTCCGGCCCCAGCCAGCGCAACTGCTTGTCTACGGTCAGATCGCGGTAGAAGGCGCGCATGTTGGTCACGAGGTCATTGAGACGCCGGCCCACCACATGGTGTTTCAGGGCATGAACGGCGGCCACGCAGAGCTCGTTGCCGCGGCCGTTGGTGAAGGTGAGCCCATGGCCCGCGAGCCCGGTCCCCGTCTCGAGAACCACGTAGGTGGCGGAATAGTCGCCAAGGTTCAGCGCATCGGAACCGTCTTGTTGCAAGGACGTGGGAAACCGGATATCGCGGACAACGACGTTTGTGATCTTCACTGGTTGACACCACTCGCCAGGAAACCGCCATCGACGGTGAGAATTTCGCCGTTCACGAAACTGGCCCCTTCCGAGGCCAGGAACACACAGGCGGGCGCCAGCTCCTCGACCCGGCCAAAGCGCTTGAGGGGGGTGCGGGCGAGGAATTCCTGGCCGCGGCCCGACTCATCGAGAAGCCTGGTGTTGAGCGCGGTCCGGAAAACACCGGGCGCTATCGCGTTCACGTTGACGCCCCGCGGGCCCCACTCCACCGCCAGGGCCCGGGTGAGGCCGGCCACCCCGGACTTGCTCGCGGTGTAAGCGGCCACCTCGTGCAGGCCGATGAAGGAGGCGAGGGAAGCGATGTTGATGATCCGCCCGTAGCCCTTCTCAAGCATGGCGCGGCCAAAAACCTGAGAGGCCCGGAAGGTGCCGGTCAAATTTGTGGCGATGATCGAGTCCCACTCGTCGTCGCTCACCTCCAGGGTGGGCGTGCGCTTGGTGATCCCCGCGCAATTGACCAGGATATCGACCTTGCCAAAGGCCTTCAGAGTGGCGTCCAGGGCGCCTTGAAGGGCGGCCCGGTCAAGAGCATCAGCACGGAGGCGCAGGCTCTTGCGACCCATCTCCTCCACCGAGGTTGCGGCCTGGCCGACCATGTCGGCACGGCGGGAGACCGGGACCACGTCGGCGCCCGCAGCCGCCAGCCCGTGAGTGAGAGCGAGGCC
>CAZFQH010000243.1:5496-6586 GCA_964520805.1 uncultured Acidobacteriota bacterium
CCACGGCGACCCGACCGGACAACTGAAGCTCTTTCATCGGAATCCTCTATTTTTCGCCGGTGGAGCACTTTCGCCCGCGACAACGCGTTTGCCCGGGCGCGTTTCTTCTTCGGTGGCCTGGGCCTGGCGCGCGAGGGCCAGGTGCATTCCCATTTCGTCGCGGGCCTTCTCGGCATCACCCGCCTTGATCGCCCGGTAGATGCGTCGTAGAGAAGGTCGATGTCGATGGCCGAACCCACCTCGCCGATCTCGATGTCGCGCACAAACATGTTCTCGATGACACCCCCGCGGCGGGCGTTGCTCTTGAAGCGGATCCCCCGCGGGGACCACCACTCGCCCGCCACCCTTTCGCGCACAATCAGCGATGGCCTGGCGAATCGCTTCGGCTGCTTCGGTCACGCCATCCGGCTTCGCACCGAAACTGGTGATGACACAGTCGCGGGTGGGGAACGTGGGGGCCTTGATCGCGGCCAGAATGGCCGGAAGGCGGTCCCAGGGGTCGGCGGCCTTTTCCTGAGCGCGGGTGGGCGTGTTGAGGGATGACAGGGATGACAGGAACGCCAGGGTCAGTAGACCAGGGAGAATGCGCCCGACGGTTTTGTTCATCTTCACTGAGATCGAGTTCATTGGGGTCAAAGATCAGGGGACCCCGTTCAGCGCAGACGATCCAGAGTGACACCGTGCATGTCCTCGAACTCCTGGTTTTCCCCGCCCATGCTCCACACAAAGGCGTAGCGGCTGGTGGCGGCGCCGAAATGCATCGACCACGAAGGCGACAACACGGCCTGGAAGTTCCGCACCACCAGGTGCCTGGTTTGCTCCGGCGGCCCCATGAAGTGGAAGGCCACTGCCCCAGGGTCGAGATCGAAGTAAAGATAAATCTCGGTGCGCCGGATGTGCGTGTGGGGGGGCATGGTGTTCCAGACGCTGCCGATGTCGAGGTCGGTGATGCCCATGACCAGCTGGCAGCTCTTCACTCCGCGCGCATGGATGTAACGGCGCAGTGTCCTCGCACTCGCGGTGGCGGCGGCCCCGATCGACAGGGTCTCCGCTTCCGCCGGACGGATCCGCGTGGTGGGGTGAGGGGCAT
>CAZFQH010000244.1:0-6576 GCA_964520805.1 uncultured Acidobacteriota bacterium
TCCGCGGGCTTATCGAACAACGCAGGTGAAAACTTCGCCGTATTGCGCACGGTGAACAGATGAAACACCAGATCGTAGTGATCACGGGTAAGCGGCGAGGCCGGGGGGAGGATCAGGTTCGCGAGGCGGCTGGTCTCGTTGACATAAGGATCCATCGACACCATGAAGTCGAGGCCGCGCAGGGCTGCCTCAAGGCGCCTGCCATTGGGCGATGACAGCACCGGGTTGCCGCCGATCGTGACCAGTCCCTTGATCTGTCCCGTCCCCGGAGTCTCGATCTCCTCGGCCAGCGTCGCCACCGGCCATTCGCCTCCGAAATCGGGAACGCCACGCACCCGGCTTCGGTACCGGGCGAAGCGTCCCTTCATCCCGGCCCGGGCCGCGAGCGTCACCACATCGATGGCCGGCTTGGTGAACATGAACCCGCCGGCACGATCCAGGTTCCCGGTGATCACGTTGAGGGCGTTCATCAGCCACGACGCCAGACCGCCGAATGACTGAGTGGAGATTCCCACCCGCCCATAGCAGACCGCGGAAGGCGCGCGGGCGAACTCGCGAGCCTCGTGACGGATCGCTTCCGCGCTGAGCCCCACGGTTTCCGACACCACCTCGGGGCTCCACTCTTTCGCGATGCTCGCCAGGTCGTCGAGGCCATCCGTGAAGGATGACAGGCGGCCGGGCTGCGCGAGGCCTTCCTCGAACAGGGTGTGAATCAAGCCAAGTAGAAACAGGGTGTCACTCTCCGGCCGGATGGCGAGGTGACGGTCGGCATACGCCGCGGTTTCGGTCCGTCGCGGATCGACGAGGACGACCTTGCCGCCGCGCGCGCGCACCGCCAGAAGGCGCTCTCTTATTCCGGGCGCCGTCATCAACGATCCGTTTGAAGCAAGGGGATTCGCACCGAGGATCAGGAAGTGGTGCGTGCGGTCGACATCGGGCACCGGCATCAGAAGCTGATGGCCGTACATCAAGAACCCGGCCAGCATCTGCGGAAGCTGATCCACTGAGGTCGCCGAAAAGTTGCTGTGCGATCCAAGCGTGCGGGCGAAGAGCTGTCCGAAGATCTGCGCACCGTAGTTGTGAACCACGGGATTGCCCTGATAGACCGCCACACTGGATCGCCCGTGAGCCCTCTGGATCTCATGGAGCCGGCCGGCGGCCTCGTCAATCGCCACTTCAAAGGACACCTCTTCGAAATCAGAGCCGCGACGCCGAAGGGGCTTTTGAAGCCAGTCGGGATCGGTGTGCAGGTCCTGCAGAGCCACCGCCTTGGGGCAGATGTGACCTCGACTCAGAGGATCGTCTTCATCCCCGCGGATCTTCTCGATGACTTCTCCGCGGGTCTCGATGACCAGGCCGCACATCGCCTCGCAGAGATGGCAGGTGCGGTGATGGAGGGATGGCGACAAATTCAACAGATCTTCGGCCATGTTTCGTTTCTCCAGCTTCCAAGGAAGATACCTCAGGTCAAAGCGAGTGCAGGGGCAGGCCTTGTGCCTGCCCTTTCTCGCCGCAGCATCGTGATGCTGCCGGACGGCAGAGCGGCCGCGGGGCCGCACCGGAGGCCTTCGCGAGGGCACCCACAAGGGGTGCCCCTACATCTCGAGTGGGGTGCCCTACGGTTCGAGACGGCGGGGTGCCCCACGGTTCGAGACGGCGGGGTGCCCCACGGTTCGAGACGGCGGCTTCGCCCTTGGAAATGTAGGGGCAGGCCTTGTGCCTGCCCTTTCTCCTCCGGATTCCGCTGCTAGAGTGCCTCCCTCAATGGCCCCTGGGCGATCAACCGTGGCGGCGGCTCGGTGCGCGCGGCACGCGGGTCGTGCCGTGCACGCGTTGTGCATGAGTTGCCGGCTGGCCTTCTGCGCCGAGTGCGCGACCGAATGGGAGGGCATCAACTATTGCCACTCCTGCCTGGCCCAGGTCCGCGGACGAGTGCGCGCCGATCACAGCCGGTTTCTCCCCCTGCTAACTCTGGCACTCACCGTCGCCCTCGGCTATCTCCTCACCCGCGTCATCGCGTGGGGTGCCGGCTTCTTCACCTTCTTCTGATTCGATGGCGAAACGAATCCCCTTCAGCGAGGCCCTCGACTCCGGTGTGCGTTTGGTCACGTGGGTGGGACCGGCTCCGCTGGCCGTGCTCGTCCTCGCCACCCTCCCGTGGCGTTTCGGACTGGCGGCTCTGGCCTCGCGGATCGTGGAGGTCGGAGCGTCCGCCTCGCAATACGGGCCGCACTGGCGCGACTGGTCACAAGATCTGCTGTCTTTGTTCATCCTCGCCCTCGTTGGCCGTGCGGCTTACGCACACGCTTGCCACCAGCACCTTCAGCAGGGCCTGACCCACTGGCGCAGCCTGGTTCCAAACCCCCTGACACTGCTGGTCGTGCTCTACCTCTCGTTCGCCATCGAGATCGCCCTCATCCTCAGCTCAGTGACGGTGTTGGGCTGGGCCATTTTCACTTCGACGCAGGCGCGGATCGTCGCGTCCCAACCCGCGTTCACGAGCGCCTCTCCATTGAGTCCGTGGAAGACGCTCGGCGAGGAGCGGGGTTCGATGTCGCGCACTGCTGGCCTCGATTCGATCTTCGCCATCGCCTGGTTCGTGGCCCTGTTGAACCTCGTCTCCCTGAGCCAGATGGCCCCGGACCTCCTCGGCTCCGTTCCCGCATTTGACCCAGGTCCTGCACGAGCGTTGCTCTCGACCGAGAATCATCGACTCTGGTTCGGCCTGATGGCCGGCGCCTCGGCGGTGGTTGAACCCTTCCGCCTGGCCGCCCACTGCGTTCTTTTCTTCTCCACCCATTCGAAGTCGTCGGGTGCCGATCTGCGTCTGCGCCTTGCCGAGCTTTCGCGCGAGCCTTCGGCATGAAGCTCGCCATCTGGCTTCTGGCCGCGCAGCTGCCGCTCGAAATGGGGGTTGCGGAGTACCGTTCCGAACTCACTCGCATCACCGCGCTGCTGGAAAGTGGCGATGTCGCGACCGCGCAATCCGCGGCCCTCGCACTGCAAGGAGCGGTCGTCGCAGGGCCGGTTCCCTTTACGGCCGACGGGTCTTTGCTGAAGCCGATCGCCGATGTCACGCCGGGGCAAAGCGTCGTTCCGTTGATCGCACGCCTCCGCGCAGCCACCCTGAACCTGGACGATGGCGTGGCGACGCCCCGCAAATCCGACCGAGAGGCGCTACGGGCGATCCGCGCTTCGTGGGATCTCGACCTTCAGGAAGGGCGCGTCGATCTGCACTTGCCCAAGGTGAAGAGCCCTCCCGAATGGCTGATCGACCGGCTCGCGGAGGTCCTCGATACCGTCAGAGGCTGGTTACGGGCACTTTGGAAGGCGATCTTCGGCCGCGAGCTGAAGCCTTCGGAGAAGGGCCTGGGCGCCGCGGAAGGCACTCTCGCACTGGTCGCCCTTTTCTGCGCCGTGTTCGCGGTCCTTGCGTATCGCGCCCTTCGTACGCGCAGGCGCGCGCCCCAGGAGACCCTCACAGACGCCACGCCGGAAACCGATCGGGATGAAGACCCCACGTCGCGGCCGCCGTCCGAATGGGAACAACACGCGGAAACCCTGGCGCGAGCCGGTCGATACCGTGAGGCCATCCGCGCCTGGTATCACGCCGTCCTTGCGGCCGCCTTCCGCCGGGGCTACGTAACTTACGCGAAAGGCCGGACCAACTGGGAATACGTGGCCGCCCTCTCCCCCGGCCTCGATTTTCGCAATGACGTGATCTCGATGACTCAGCGATTCGAGGGCTGCTGGTACGGCGGACGCGAGGCCTCTCCCCACGTTCTGACCGAGCAGAAGAACGCGGCCCAGGCGGTTCTGGTCCTTATCGATGCGGGACGCCCCTCGTGAAGCGAAGCACCGCGATGATCCTTCTGGGCCTCGGCGCCGCGTATGTCGCGGGGTTGTGGTGGCTCGTCGCCGGCACTCCGGCGCCAGCCAGCGCCCCGAGCCCGTTTCCAAAGGGTTCGTCGTACTCCCGGTCCGGCGAAGGTGCGGCGCTTGCCGTCGCTTACCTGCGCGAACGAGGCCACCAGGTACAGCCCCTTTTGTCCTCGTCCCTCGCCGGAGTCGCGCCCGGCAGCGTGATTTTCGTGATCGACCCGCCCCATTTCCCGCACGGTGCCTCGGAGTTTCAGCCGCTCCTCACCCTCGAAGAAGAGCGATTCGTCCGGCAGGGGGGACGGGTGGTGCTGGCGCTCGACGGGTCGGTCCCCCAGGTCCGCGTGAGCGAGCTCAAGACGCGCGCTGCGTGGGTACGGGTGCGCGACGACTGGAAGGCGGTGGAACGTATCGAGCCGGCCGGCCCCGCGATGTTCCTCGAAGGCCTCTGGCTGCGCGACGCCTACGCGGTGTTCACGGCCGCGGATCAACCGGTGATAGCCCTCAAACCGATGGGCGAGGGAGACGTGATCGCCATCGCCTCCGCCTCGCTCTTCAAGAACTCGACGCTCGACAAGGCGAGCCATCTCGAACTCCTGGAGTCCCTGGTCGAGGGAAGGCCCGCGGTCTACTTTGATGAGGGCGCCCACGGTCTTGCCACCCAGGAGGGGCTCACCGGCCTCCTGGTTCGGTGGAAGCTCATGCCCTTCCTCGCTTCCCTTCTCGTGCTGGCCCTGGCCGTGCTCGTCCGCAATCACCATGCCCTCGGTCGCTCCGACCGCGACGACCATGCACCGCCTTCCGACGCCGTTGATCTCGTGGAGACCCTGGGGCGTCTGTACGCGCGGTGCCTGCGCGACGACGAGGCGCTCGGCCTTCACCGCGATCACCTGCGCCTCGTGGTCAACGAGAAGACCGGCCTGCGGGGGCCCGCTTTGCGAAAGCGAGTTGATGAACTGCTGGCGGGGGCCAAAGAGACGAAGACATCGACGCCGAAAACCAACACCTTCGAACACGAACTGAGCCGGATTAACCGCGCGCTAAGGAGAGCCCATGAACACCCTCGCTGAGGTCACCGCATCCTGGAGATCGGTCCGCGACGGCCTCGACACCGTGATCCACGGCCAGACGGACGGCAAGCAACACCTCCTCGTGTGTCTTCTTACCGGCGGTCATGCGCTGCTCGAGGGCCTGCCTGGCACCGGCAAAACCCTGCTCGCGCTGACCGCCGCCCGCCTTCTGGGCGGCCGCTTCCGACGCATCCAGTTCACGCCCGACCTCATGCCGTCCGACATTCTCGGCACAAGCATCTTCAACGTGAAGACGCAGGAGTTCGACTTCCGCCCCGGGCCCGTGTTCACCGACATTCTTCTCGCCGACGAAATCAACCGCACCCCGCCGCGCACTCAGGCCGCCCTGCTCGAATGTATGCAGGAAGGCGCTTCCACGATCGACGGCTTCCGCCACGAACTTTCCCCCATTTTCACAGTCCTCGCCACGCAAAACCCCATCGAGTTCGAAGGAACGTATCCGCTTCCTGAAGCGCAGCGCGACCGCTTTCTCATGAAGATCACCCTCGCCTATCCCACCGCGGAAGCGGAAGGAGGAATCCTCGCGGACTACGCGAGCGGACGAAGACTGCACGACACCACCGTCGAGAGCGTCCTCAATCCCGCCCTCTGTGCCGCCTCGCGGGAAACCGTGAGGCGCCTCGTCACGGTGAGGAAGGAAATCCGCGACTACATCCAGGCCCTCGTGGGAGCCACGCGCAAGGACGACGCCATCCATATCGGGGCCGGGCCGCGCGCCTCGATCGCGCTGCTCGAAACCAGCCGGACCCTGGCCGCGTTGTCCGACCGTGACTTTGTGACTCCCGATGACGTCAAGGCTCTGGGGCTCCCCGTCCTCGGCCACCGTCTCACCCTCACCGCCGAAGCGGAGATGGAGGGCCTCGCCGTTTCGGACGTGCTGCGCCGCCTCTTCGCGACGGTCGAGGTCCCCCGCTGATGATTCCAGGGCAGAACGGCGTTCGCGGGCTTGCCCTCGTCTGCCTTCTTTCCCTCGGCTACCCGGCCTCGGCCTGGTTCGGAGTGGCCGCTGTGGCCGTGCTCGGCGCTACGCTGCTGTTGGCGGGCCTGGAGGCTTTCCGGCTGCGCGATATCGAGGTCACCGCCGATCGTGCGCCCTCCCTGGTGCTCTCCCTCGGGTCGAGCGCGTCGCTTGCGTTGAACCTCAAGAGCGGCTCGACCCGACCGGTCTCCGCAAGGCTCCGGCAAATACTTCCCCCGCTCTTTGCTGAACCTTCGGCCGAGAGTTCGGTTCGTCTTTCGCCCGGAAGCTCCGCCCGCGTCGAGTGGCCGGTGTTCCCGAGGATGCGCGGCCGCGCCTCGCTCGAAAACCCGGTGGCGGCCATCACCGAGTTGGGCTTCCTCGAAAAAACGATGGAGGTCCGGGCGTCTCCTTCGGAGATACGCGTGGCCCCAAACCTCAAGGACATTCGCAGGGTCTCGGGCGACCTGGAGCGTTTCGTTCTCCGCGGTTTCGGCGCTCGTGCCGCCGCAAGGCTTGGGAAGGGCCGGGACTTCGACCGGCTGCGCGACTACGTGCCGGGCGACGACATGCGCGACATCGCCTGGAAAGTCTCGGCACGGCGGTCGCGCCTGACCGTGCGCGAATACCGTCTCGACCGCTCCCAGG
>CAZFQH010000245.1:0-6573 GCA_964520805.1 uncultured Acidobacteriota bacterium
CTTGCTGAGGCTGAGGTTGAGGTTGAGGAGTCGGAGCCCTCGGGGCGGGGGCGCGGGGAGCCGGGGCGGCAGGGGCCAGGGTCGCACCCTTGGGCGAAGGCGCCGGAGAAGGCGTGGCCGAGGAGCTTGGTTGAGGAACCCTTTCGCGCGCTATGGGCGGCGCGGGTGCGAGAGTCCCTCCTCCTCCCGCCCGCCTTGGCAACCCCTTGGGCCCGCCGCCGGGGCGGATCCATTTCGCGGGCACGCTCTGCTCGCCTCCCGCGTCGCACCTGAGTCGATAGCTCTGGTACTGATCCGGGCCGCTCACGACTACACAATCCTGCCAATTCCCGCTCGTCTGGGTGGGCGAGGCCTGAACCGCACTGCCCGGCATGTATGCGATCTGAGCGCTCGCCCCGCTCGCGACCCCGGTCAGGACCGCAAGGACAAACGCATGAATGGGCACTTCAACTCGCATAGTGACCTCCTGGGTGGGCCATGCGTTATACCCCATTTCAACCGCCCGAAACTCGAAGACCTCAAGGTGGAGGTCCGGAAAACTTTGGGGGCGGTCGAGGGTGAATGGCCGGAGCCTCAGCGGGGCAGGCGCACGTCGGGATCACCCAGCAGGACCCAGCCGTGGAGGAATTCACGTTCACCCGGGAAGGCCGCGAGCATCTCGGTCTTCGCCGCGCGCACCGCGTCGCCAAGCGTCTGTCCGGCGAGCAGCTTGGGATAGAGGCGCCGATACAACTCGCGCTGCAGGGTGGGCAGGGAGATGCCGGTAGGGCCGAAGCTCGTCACCGCGCCGCCCATGGGGACGAGCACCATGGCCTCGCTCACCGCCGGGCCGTCGAGGTAACGATAGTCGGAGGACAGGCAGGACCAAGTCAGGAGCAGCGTGCCCTGGCCGCTGTTGGCCAGCGCGGCCGCGTCGTCGGAGGTGAAGATCACTTCGTCGGCCCAGCGGTCCGGCGCGCCGTGCCCCACGTAGGTGGTCGTGAGCGCGCCTGCGGCCAGGCCTTCGAGAAGGGTGTTGCGGGCGACCGAAGCCCCGAGCGAGACGTCCGCGAAAGCGACCGACCCCTCCAGCATCGACTCGATGCTGCGGCCCGCGTTCCGGAAGGGGAAGTCGTTGATTCCCTGGTTGTCGACCACCACCACATGACGTCCCAGGTTGCGGACAAGCAGGCTTTCCGCGTTCTCGATCTTCTCGACCATCGCGTCCGCTTCCGCCTTGCTGTGAACGGGGAGCCGGCCGATCGAAAGGTCGGGTGCGCCGTCGCCATCGCGGTCGGCGTAGAGGTTCTCGGAAGCCACTCGCCCGGTGTTGGCATCCCAGCCGATGGCCGAGGGGATCAGGACGCCCTCGCCCTGGCCGTAGTGGTCGGCCGGGTCGTCGGTGTCATCGCCGATGAGCAAAACCACGGAGGCGCGGCGGGCCTCCGCGATCAGGGCCTGCACCGCTTTGGAGTCGGGGATGCCCGCGGTGAACCGGTCGTAGGCGCGTTCGACCCCCACCACCACGGCGGAGCGGCCGTCCACGCTCTTTAGTGCGGCGATCTTCTCGGCCTGGGCCTCGAAATCAGGATGGGTCACCACGAGGTAGTCGGCGCGGCCCAGCCGGGGCAGGGTCGGGTCATACGAGGAGATCCTGAGCACCTCGCCGGAGGGTGTGAGCAGGGTCAGGCCCAGATCCATGTGGCTCAAGTACACATAGCCTCCGAGAGACTCGTCCGGTGAGGAATAGGCGAGGGTCAGCTGGTTGCCCGAGGACTTTATGGACGAGGCATCGATGGCACCGGTCAGGACCGCGGCGCTCATGCCGCGGAAGTCGAGGCTGCCGACGAGAACGCCGTTGATGCTCGCCTCCACATGATGCTCGGTCTCGGTTCGCCCCAGCAGGCCGAGCTTCACGGGGATACTGCCGCCCTGGGCCACGTAGCCGGGCAGATCGAAATCACCCTGGTCGGGACCCCAGGACGCGGGCCAGGGGTATCCCGCGACGAGCACGTCCCAGAACCACGGGTCGGTGCCGAGGGGTGCAGCCTGGTAATAGAAGCCCCCCTTCTGGATTCGCTCGTCGCCGGGCGCGGGCCGCGGCCCCTTCCCGCTCAAGGGCACCGCCATCGCGGGGACGCCATTCCAGGTGACGACGTAGACATTGTTCGCGGTGTGGTCGGTGGAAAGGTCGCGCGCGATGAACGACAGACCATTCGGGCGCGACGAGAAGGGCACGCGCTTGCCTGCAGTGGTGAGGTGCAGCCGACCCGCATCCCGCGCGAACCGCGGGGGCAGGCCCAGGCCGATGAGGTCGTTCCAGGAGATTTGTATCCGGCCGGCCCGAGCGATCTCGATCTTGACCCCGGTAGCGGCGGGCCGCAGGCGGTCGCGCCTGGGACCGGAAACATCACGAACCCGAGCCACCCGCGGCGCTTTCAGGAAACGGGACTGGTCGCGTTCATCGCCCCTCTGGCCCGAGAGCCGAACCTCGATCCGCTCGAACTGAAGGCGGAGGTTCTCGTCATCGACAGAGAAGGGCCCCATCAGGCGTCCCGAGACCGAACCAAGTTCCACTTCTTCGATCCAGAGGAATGGGGACGTGGTCTCCGCTTCGACGCGGTAGAGAATCGGGGTCATCGACTCCGGCCGGGGCGACCTGATCAGAGTGTCGTTGATCCGAATCCTCTCGGCCCGACGAAGAGCCGAAGTCGAAGCGTAGAGATTGAAACCGGCGGTGCCGCGCTGCCATTTGGTCGCGAACTCAACCCGACCGCTCCCGACCCGAACTCCGGCGATGGACGCGCGGGTGAAGGCAACGTCGCGGACCGATCCCACGGCCGGATCCGGATCCTGTGCGCTGGTCGCGGTGGCGGTGTTGAGGATGGGGCCGGAGACCGAGACCGTCACCCCGAAGGTGATCGTCATCGAGGCGCCGGGGGCCAGGGTGAGGGCGTCGCCCGCCTGGACCAAAGTCGGGGGCACGCCGCTCACCAGGTCGGCGTTGACGCCGCCTGGGATGTTGTCCTTGGGCCCAAGGCAGGTGTTGGTGAGGGAGACGTTGTCGACTTCGAGGTATTCGTTGTTGTCGACCGCCCCGTTGCTGAAGAACCGAATCACGGTATTCGCGGCGATGTGAGCGGTAACGTTGTAGGAGCGGGCGACGAACGTGCCGCCCAGAGCGCTGGTGAACGTTTCCAACGTGGTGAACGGCCCGCCCGCCCCGGTGCTGGAGATGGATACCGCGATGGTCTCACCCGCGTCGAGGCTACGTTCACGCACATCGAAGCCGAGGGTCGCGGCGCAAGACGTCCCGCCGCTGATCGCAAGATCGGCCTCCCGGGTGACGCCCTCGCCCGTCACCGCGTCATTGTCGCCCACGCGCAAGGCGTTGTTTGTAACCCGCTCGCTGCCCCCGCCCGCTCCATCTGCTTCGTTGACCTCGAGCCAGTCTCCCGCCCAGGCGTTCGCTCCCGTGGAGCCCGTGTAAACGTTGTTCGTATCGAAGGCGTCCGCGAAGGTCTTAGTTACCGAAAACCCAGTCGCCACCGTACTGTTCGCGACGTACGTGGTTTCGGCCGGAACGGGATCGTTCACCACCACTGACGTCTGGGCGACCCCACTCTGGTTCGACACCGTGAGGGTGTACGTGATGACGTCGCCCGCCTGCGGGCCATCGCCGGTATCGCCTGGATTCGACGAGGTCTTGACGAGCTTCAGGCTCGGAAGCTGATCGGTATCGCTCGCGTTTTCCTGGGGATGGGCGTTGCCGAGAATGTCGGTGTAGTCGAAGGTGGCGCGGTTGACCACGGTGGTTCCCGCCGCCGGGTCGTTCACCAGCACGTTCACCAGCACGCTCCCGCTCGCTCCGGCAGCCACGTTCTCGGTCACATTACAGGTGACCACACCCAGCGAGAACGAGCAGGTTCCAGTGAAGGGGGTGACCACGAATGCCGTGTCGAACGTGGTGTTTGTGGGGATCGTGTCGCGGATGACCACGTTCGCGGCCACCGCGCCCGTGGGGATCGAATTGTTCGTGAAGGTGATGGTGTAGGGCAGGTATCCGCCCTGCTGGGCCACGGTGAGGCCGTCGGACTTGGTGAGGGTCGAGCCGAGGGGAAGCGAGAAGAAAGCGCTTCTAAGCGTCCCGCCCTCAATGATGAACTGGTTGTTCGGAGTCGCGCAGGTGTCGATCCGCCAGAAGCCGACCTGGTTCGCGGCCACCGCCACCGTGTCGCCCACACGCGCGGTCGCGGTGCCGCCGTTGTTCCAGACCGTGGCGCCCGAGGCCGTGCCGGTGATGGGAGCCCCGTTTGGCGGGTAGTAGATAACGGTGGCGCCGCCATCGAGGTCGAAGTTGTGGAAGGTGGTGGTGGGGCCCGAGGCCACGTACTCGTAGAGCGAGATGCAGGAAGGGTTCGGCCCGGAATGCTGCATGCTGCCGTAGATCTGGCTCACCGCGATGCCGGGGTCGTTCGCCGCGGGCGGAGCGTTGTTCGGGTCGGCGTCGTTGTCGGAGCCGACGCGAAGTCTCCAGCCGTTGTCGTCGTCGGCCAGGGTCTCCGTGCGGAGAAGGTAGGTGCCGCACAAAACCGGAGCGGCGATCGTGTAAAAGCGGACGTAGTTGTCGGCGGTGGCGACCGGCACGTAGGTGGTCTGAAGCAGAGATCCCGCGGCTCCGGGAAGGGGCACGTTGTACGGAGGCGGAGGCGGAACGACCGTTCCGGGCGCATAGATCTCGAAGACGGTGTTGTTGGCACCACCTCGCACTTCATCGAGAATCGACCCGGCGGTGTGCATCTCCGGACTGAAGATGTCCACTTGGACCGGCGTGCCCGAGGGCCAGGTGCAGGGGATGACGATGCCGTGGTAGTGATTACCAGCCCCCGCCCCCGCGACCGTGGTATCGGTGTACCAGTCTCCGATACCGAGACCGGCGGTGGGGCCGCTGGTTTGAAGGTAGTACGGCGAGCCCACGAGGGGCACATCGTAGGCCGATGCCGGTCCCGCGAGGACAAGGGCGGCGAGAAGGCCTAACGGGAAAGCGGCGCGAAGGGCCGGAGGGGGCCTTTGATTGGCGGGAGTATCCATGGGGGTCAGTGTAGGCCTCCCGTTTCGCAGTGGTCTGCTCGTTGCGACACACATGGGCCTGGGGGCCATAGGCGGGCCGGGCGTGGTGATTCGGATCACAACCCTGATGGTCCGCAACCTCCGTTGGACCCTCTTCAACCCAACACCCTCGGGACTGGCAAAATGGCCTGCGGTCGGCGGGTTCATGACCATCGACCCTCTCACCCTCCAATCTCCGGCCGCCAATAAGTCGCCGCCTCTGCACGTCTCATCGTCGTAGGAACCGCAACGACGCGCTTCCTGACATCGCAAGGAGGTTCGACATGGGCGACCTGGCATCTGGCCTTCGTGGCTTCACAGTGAATCGCGGGACTCCGAAAAAATCGGGTTTGCTTGGCACCGGAGCGTCGCTGCTCCTTCATGGTGTCGGACTTGCGACGTTCGTGCTCACCCCACTGCTCGGCGCTACGCAAGCGCCTGACACCGTGAATGCGCTTCAAGCACCGTTGGTCCAGCCCATAACCGTGTCACTCCCTCCCGCGCCCAAGACCAAGGCGCAGCCCGCCCGGAGAGTGAACCGGACCGAGGCGGTTCGTGCCACGTCAGCGACACCTGCGCCGCCTCACGATGTTCCGACCGCCATCCTCAGCCCGGCAGACGTGCTCGACGACGCGCCAACCGGCCCGCCTGGGTCCGCGGGCAAGGACACAGAAAACGGAACTGGACTGCCCGGTGAAGCCTGCGCCCTCGGCGCACTCTGCGGCAACGGACTCGCTCCCGCGCCCAGTCCATCACCGATCGCGATAACGCGTGTGGGGGGACTGATCCGTGAGCCGCGCTTGATCGAAGGACGGCCGCCTCGGTATCCGCCGCTCGCTCAGGCCTCGGGCGTGTCGGGTGCGGTGGTCGTCGAGGCACACGTTGGACCGGATGGCCGAATCCGTGACGTCCGAGTCGTTGAAGGGAATCCACTATTCAACGACGAAGCCCTCGCCTCGGTGCGATCGCGGCGTTACGAGTCGCTGCTCCTGAATGGCGTTCCCACCGACTTCCTAATCACGATCACCGTGGCGTTCCGCATTCGCCGACCGTAGTCGAAGACGCCTCCCGACGCGGTCACCTAATCGTCTCCGGAAAAAACCGATGATGGAAGGCCTCCCGCTCGCCGAACGCCATGCCGCGGTGGAGCAGGACCGCCTGTCATGATGACCACATGGTTCGGACTCAGATCCAACTTCCCGAACGCGTTTTCGAACGCGCGCGCCTTGTGGGCGAAGAAGATCTCGCTTGCCGAATTGGCGCGGCGTGGCCTCGAGGCCATCCTCGATCAGTACCCGACCCCGGAGGTGATCCGACAGGACTGGGCGCCGCCACGTGTGCGATCGGGCAGCGTGAAGGTCAACGATCGCGACGATGTGGCGGTCTCCGAGTTTGCTCTTTTGGACTCGAAGCGAAAACGACAAGTTAATCCCTTCCCCCCGAAGCGTAGGGGCACCCCTTGTGGGTGCCCGGCCGTTCCGATCT
>CAZFQH010000246.1:0-6573 GCA_964520805.1 uncultured Acidobacteriota bacterium
GAGAAGTAAGGCTCGCCCAACTTCTCTCCTTACGACGCGGAGGCGCTTGGCGTTCGCGCGGGAGAGCGGCAGCCCGGCTGCGAGCCTTACTTCTCTCACGATGGGCGATTCGGATTCTGGGTGGCCCGAGCCGGTGGTCCGGTCCGCTGGACCGAGTTTGCTACGGGTCGCGGGGGGGTTCTGCTCGACAACCTAGACCCGCGTATCCCCGGCGCCCAGCGGTATGCCTATTTCCCGATGCTGTCGCGCGACTCTCGGATGCTGGCCTTTGGCGCGTCCGCGGGCGACCACGACCACTTCCGCTCGAACTACGACATCTTCGTGGCCCCGCTCACACCAGCGACCCTGGCCATGGTCGGACGTCCGCAACGACTGACCTCGCATCCTGCGGTGGATCGGTACCCGGATGTGCATGTGCAGTCGCTTGACGAAGGCCGTTGGGCGAAGGACGCGCCACCGGTGCCGCTCGCTGATGCCGGCACGCCGGTCGCAGTGGTTGCGGCCGGGCCTCTAGAGGTTCGGGCGACTCTGCGGGCCTGCTCCCGTCCGCCCAGCCTGCGCGAGATCTCGCCGTACCGGGAGGCGTTGATGGTGTGCGAGTGGGAAGTGGTGGCGGTGATGGCCGGGGACAAGCCGGGCGGACATCTGCGGGTCGCCCATTGGGGGTTGCGCAATGGAGAGCGCCAGGAGATCACGTTCATGGCACCGGGCACCGCGCGCTCTTTGCGATTGGAACCACTCCGCAGCGCCGCCCAAACGGAGGGCTACCCGGTGTTCGACACCCTCCCGCGCGCTCCCGCAGCACCGCCCTACTATTCCCGCGAGCCGTCCCCGTAAGCGCGCTTCACGGACCGCGGGCGCCGTGATCGCGCGACCGCGATTCCGAAGAGGCGCTCCACGTCGCCCTTCTTCCCTACAGAGCAGGGGCGAGGCGAGCCTCGAAGCGGACAATGCGAACACTGACTCCGGGGGGGCCGACCAGAGTCACGATGTTGCTGCCGCGGAATAAAGACGCCGCGCGGATCGCGACCGACGTTCGTGACGCACCGACAGGCGCCGTTCCCACAATTCTCCCGGCGGCGCGAATCTCGACTTCGCCTTCGGGAGCCCCTTCGAGATCGAAGGTCAGGGTCAGGTCGCGTGGATTGAGGATCGGCACCAGGAGCTTTGCCTGTCCCTGGAACTGCGGCAGACCCGACTCGTACACGGCGTCTTCGCCGAAGCCTTCGAAGAGAAACCAGCGATGTTGGCGCCCTTCGGTGAGATTGAAACGCTCGGTGATCGGTCCGGCAAAGCGACCGGCCCGAGCGTCAAAGCCGAAACTCCCGCCCGCATCGAGAACCCGCGCGGTCTTCAGGGTTTCCCGGCTCCTCGCCAGATATCGGATCGGGTCGCTGAAGACGTCCTCTGGTGCTGGTCGATACGGATCGGTCGCGAGAGAAAGAGCAAGGCAACCGGCGAGGGTCAGAAGGGACAGACCTGACGCCGTTCGCGATTGGCCACCGACCACCGGCACACCTCCTCTGACGAATCCAAACCCCGTCAGGGCCAGGGGCAGGAAGGCCGGCCAGGCGTACACGGACAGTCTCGGAAGATCAGGAACCGAGAAGTGATTAGGATTCACGACCACACTGACGAAGGTGACCGACCAGATCAACAGGCCCTGCGCCCGGAGCAGCAGCGACGGCTCTCGCCACAACCCGAAAGCGGCGGGCAGAGTGAGGCCGGAAAGGAGTGCCGCCATCGTGAGGTTCGGTGCGGAGGTCGTCACCCGCTCGGCGAGCAGGCTGAACCAGGGGACCGCGACCGAGGGCTGAGTTTCGCCCCAGGTCGTGCGGAGGAACAAGGCGAGGCCCAGGCCCGGAGTGATTGAGGCGAGGGAGGCGAGCAGGCCGCGGTTCCACCCTCTTGCGGGCACGAACGCAAACGGCAGCGCGAGTGCGGGCACCAGGCAGGCCTCTTTGGTCAGGCCGCCCGCGGCGAACAGAGCCATCAAAACGAGAACGCGCGGAGCCGCCAGTTCATAGAGGATGAGTGTCGTGATGAGCAATGCGAGGGGGTCGACCAGGACCTGATAGTCGAGTATCTGTCGCAGTGGTGGCGAGAGGGCCAGCGAGAGGGAAGCGAGGGCCGCGGCCACATTGCCGAACCCGACGCGGCGCAGCCATGCCCCGGTCACCAGAACAGTGCCGCTGAGGCAGGCGAGGGTCAGCCAGAAGTACCCGAGCGCCGATGACGAGACGGGGAGCGCGTGGACGATCCAGGGAGCCAGAATCCGATATCCCCACGGCGCGACCGTGAAGACTTCGGGGTGGTCCGCCATGGCGTCGTAAACGAAGCCATCGAAGGCGGGAAGAACGTACCGATCGAACTTCGGGCCCAGAGCCAGGCCGATTAGGATGACGAGAGCGGTCGGCCCGAGGGCCAGAGCCCGTCTCAGCATGGAAAGCGTTTCGCCAGTCTCAAGAACCTGCTTTATCGAGATTACCCGACCACAAGTACTCCTGGGTCTCCTTGACTACCACTCCCGAGAGCCCGAGAAGGGCGATGAGATTGGGCACCGCCATCAGACCGTTGGCGATGTCTGAGAATGTCCATACGACCGCGATGGGCTGCACCGAGCCGACCATCACCGCGATCACCCACAGCACGCGATAAGGGCGGATCACGCTGGACCCGAACAGATACTCCGCGGCTTTCTCGCCGTAGTAGGACCAGCCGAGGATGGTGGAAAAGACGAAGGTCAGGAGGCCCACGGAGAGAATCAAACCGCCCAGGATAGGAATGTCCTCGAACGCCTTGTGGGTGAGGGCCGCGCCGCCGAGGCCGTTCTTCCACTCGCCGGAGTTCACAATGACGAGGCCGGTCATCGCGCAAACCACCACCGTGTCCCAGAACGTTCCGGTCGAAGAGACCAGAGCCTGGCGGACCGGGTTGCGGGTCTGGGCCGCCGCGGCCACGATCGGCGCGCTGCCGAGGCCGGACTCGTTCGAAAACAACCCGCGCGCGATGCCGTAGCGGATGGCCTGCGAGACTCCAGCGCCGATGAATCCTCCCACCGCCGCCTGACCCGCGAACGCCGAGGTCACGATGGTCAGGATGGACCCGGGAATGCGATCCGCGTGCATCATCAGCAGGATCACGCAGCCGGCCACATAGAAGATGGCCATGGACGGCACCAGCTTTTCGCAGACCCGCGCGATGGACTTGATGCCGCCCAGAATGACCACCGCGGTGAGCACCGTCATCACCAGGCCCGTGACCCACGGGTCCAGGCCGAGGCTTTCTTTCGCGAGCGACGCGATGGAGTTCGCCTGAGTCATGTTGCCGATGCCGAAGGCCGCGATCGCGGTGAGGGCGGCGAAAAGCATGCCCAGCCACTTCGCGTTCAGGCCACGCTCCAAGACGTACATGGGGCCTCCGGCCATGGTTCCGTCCTTGGTCACCACGCGATACTTGACCGCGAGTACCGCCTCCGCATACTTCGTGGCGATGCCGAACACGCCGGTGAGCCACATCCACAAGATGGCGCCCGGGCCACCGACGGAGACCGCGGTGGCGACCCCCACGATATTGCCGGTGCCGATGGTCGCGGCGAGGGCCGTGGTGAGTGCGCCGAACTGGCTCACGTCGCCCGCACCCTCCTTCTCGCAAGTGAACGAGAGCCGGATCGCTTGCGGCAGGTAGGTCTGAATGAAACGCAGTCTGAACGTGAGAAACAGGTGAGTTCCAAACAGCAGGATGAGCAGAGGCGGTCCCCACACCCAGTCGCTGATGAGTCCAAGCGTCGTTTCAAGCGAAGTCATCGAGTCTTTCTCCAGACGGTCATCAGGGACGGGCACGGTAGCAGAGGCGCAATCCCGTGCAAAATCAGGCGGCTCTGCTAAGTTTCCGTCCGTGAGGATCGTTTACGTCTCGTCCGAAATGGCGCCTTACGCCAAAACCGGCGGACTCGCCGACGTCTCCGCCGCTCTTCCCAAGGCCCTCGCCGCGCGTGGACACGAGGTCACCTGCTTCCTGCCTCGCTACGGCTCGATCCCGTTTCCGCCCGGCCGGTTCGTGGGTTCGGTGCACGTGCCGGTGGATAGCGTCCACCGCAGCGCGGGCTTCTACGAGCGGGAACTCGGCGCAGGTCTGCGCGTCATCTTTGTCGAGCATCCGCCCTTCTTCGACCGCCCGGGCATCTACGGGGACCGAAACGGCGACTACCAGGACAACGAGTTTCGGTTTGCGTTCTTTTGTCGCGCGGTCCTGGAGTATTGCCGGAGCCGGGGCTATCGCCCCGATGTGGCCCACGCTCACGACTGGCAGGCGGGGCTTCTGCCCGTGTACCTCAAGGCTTTCTATCTCGACGACCCGACGTTGCATCGCCTTGCCTCCGTCTTCACTATTCACAACCTCGCCTATCAGGGTCATTTCAAGGCCTCAACGCTCGGGCCGCTCGGACTGCCGGAGTCGCTCGCGACCGAGGACGCCCTCGACTGGAACGGAAACATTTGCTACATGAAGGGCGGCCTACTCTTCTCCGAGGTGGTGACCACGGTGTCGCCCACCTACGCCCGCGAGATCCAGACCCCGGAGTTCGGACAGGGTCTTGAAGGAGTGGTGCGATCGCGCGCTGAGGACCTTGCGGGCATTTTGAACGGCGTCGACTACGAGGAGTGGGATCCTCGTCACGACCCCCACATCCCCGCCCGCTATGACGAGAGCGATCACATCGGGAAGGCCATCTGCAAACGCGCGCTGCTGCACGAATTCGGGCTGGCCACAGAACCGGATCTTCCCGTGATCGGGATCATCTCGAGGCTGGTGCACCAGAAGGGTTTTGATCTGGTCGTGGCCGCGCGGGATGCCCTGCTTTCGCGCGGGCTGCGGATGGTGGTCCTCGGTTCGGGTGAGCCGGAGGTCGAGGCGGGTCTGCGCGACTTCGCTCGACGGGATCCGCGACGTTTCGGTGTGCGATTCCGCTACGACGCGGGACTGGCGCATCGCATCGAGGCGGGTGCCGATATGTTCCTGATGCCTTCGCGCTTCGAGCCCTGCGGTCTGACCCAGATGTACAGCATGCGCTACGGCACCATCCCCATCGTTCGGGCCACCGGCGGCCTGGCGGACACCGTTCAGCATTTCGACGCCGCCACCAGGACCGGGACCGGCTTCGTCTTCGAGAACGCGGATGTGACGGGCCTCCTGTGGGCGGTCGACCAGGCGCTCGCGGTTTACGCCCGGCCCGGCATCTGGAGCGAGTTGATGAAGGGCGCCATGTCGCGTGACTTCTCGTGGGCGCTCTCGGCCGAACGGTACGAAGCCGTATACTCACGGGCGCTGTCGAACTCCTGATTCGACGCGGTTTTTACGCTAGTCGTCACACTAAAACCCCGGCCCGAGAGCCACGAGAGAGGTCCGCAAAATCCATGTCCGACGTCATCGCCACCTTTACGGACCAGAACTTCGAAGCCGAGGCTCTGGGATCCAAGATCCCGGTTCTGCTCGATTTTTGGGCGGACTGGTGTCAGCCCTGTCTGGCGATGGTGCCGGATCTCGAGAGTGTGGCGACCGAGTTTCAGGGCCGCCTTAAAGTGGGCAAGGTCAATGTCGAAGAGAACGAGCACGTTCCCTTCAACTACAACGTGACCGCCATGCCCACCTTGATCCTGCTCAAGGGCGGACAGGTAGTCGAGCAGCGCGTGGGCAAACTTAGCCGTGAGGCTCTGACCCGCCTCGTCGAGCCGCACCTGTAGGCAGCGGCAACCAACCTTTCGAGACTCTCGTCCTTGGTCAAGGCCCGGCAGGGACGTCGAACGACAGAGAATAGAGGGGCTTGGCTCGATTCCTGCTAACATCGCACTAACAGCACCCCCCCCCCAACAACCCTCCAATCGAAAAGAAACTGTCAGGAGACATCAAAGACGTGGCAAAAAACAATCAGCGTGACCCCAATCTTCGTGCCGCCACCGTGGCGCGCGTCAACCAGCTCGGAAAGGCCGGCCTCAGTAAGGCGGCGGCTTTCGAGCGCATCAGTGCCGAAACGGGTCGCGCCAAAGACGCCGTACAGATGTTGTACTACCGGGCGATCCGCGCCGCCAAGGCCGCGGCGAAATCAGGCAAGCCCGCCGCGAAGCCCATGGCCGAAGCGCCCATGGCTCAGAAGCCCGTTGCTCAAACGCCCGTTGCTCGAAAGACGAGGCCCGCGAGGCGCGCGGTGAAGAAAGCCGTATCCGCCCCGGCTCCCGTGGCTCCGGCCAAGGTCGCGGCTCCGGTGGGAACGGTAGCCCCTGCCGCTCCGAAGGCGGCTTCGCGTCGTCCCTCCCGCGGCGCGCGTCCGCGTCGTGTGGTTCATACCGGTGACTTTCCGTCCCTCCTCGATGGCCTGACCTCAGCCATCAACAATCTCATCAAGCACGTTGAGAAGACGGTCGAGGAGAACGCGACGCTCAAGGAGCGCGCGGAACGCCTGAAGGCGATCACCAGCCTCATTCGCGGACGCTAGCGCGAACATCCCGGGGGGGCGGTCTCATCCCCCCCCGGGACCCCTCGCACCCAAGCGCCCGCACGCGCCCCCCATAAACCCGA
>CAZFQH010000247.1:0-1829 GCA_964520805.1 uncultured Acidobacteriota bacterium
GTTGAAGGTGACCCGGTCATCGTCGGCAGCCTTCACCGTCTTGCCGGTGCCACCGAGCTGGCGGTCCGCGAGCACCACCGCCTGCACGAGCGCGTTGACGTCGCGAACGCTTCCTTCGAGAAAGTAGGAGTCCTTGGCCGGGTCGGACTCCGCGCCGCTTTGAATGCGGCGAACCTTGATCCGCGCGTCGATCGTCGACATGGCCGCGGCCAGGCGGTCTTCCGGAGTGCCCACCACGCCCGCATACCGAATCAGGTTGACGAGCTGGAGAGATCCCTTGGCGCCGTCACCGCCGCGCGGAAGCAGTTGCTCGACCAGCGACTTGGCCTGACGTGCCGCCACCTCATTCGCCACCTCGCCCCGCAACACCACGGAGTCGCCATCGGGGCCCGACTCCAAAACGAGGGCGGGATTCAACTCGCGCAGTGCGGCACGGGCGGGCCCGAAATTGTGCTCGACCAGAATGCGATAGAAAAGTCGGCGGCCGCTCGCAAGCCAGACAAAAACGGTGGTCCTTCCGGGCTTGATTCCGTTCACGACAATCTCTCGCGGGCTCACCACGGTGAAGGAGGCGATGGTCTCGTCGGCAATGGCGATACGCCGGCTCGCATCCGGCCAGTTCAAGATCAGCCCCGACCCGAGGACGGCGGAGACCGTGCCCGAGTCCTCGGGCGCAGCCGCTTCGGCATAGGCAATGAGCGCCGCCTGATCGCGTGCCTGCTTCTCCTTGGCCGCCGTGGCGGCGGCCATGGCGGCCTGCCGCTCCGCGTCTTCCTTCGCCAGACGATCGGCCTCTCGATTCGCCGCCGCCTCCGCCTTGGCCTTCGCTGCTGCCTCAGCCTGCTCGCTCTTCAGCCTGGCTTTCTCCGATGCAGCGCGCGCCGACTCTTCCGTGGCCATCCGCTTGGCCTCCACCCGAACCGCTGCCTCCGCCTTGGCCCTGGCCGCAGCTTCCGCCTGCTCGGCCTTCAGTTCGGAGGCGTTTTCAGAAGCGACCCGGGCCGCCTCCATGGAGGCGAGACGCTTGCCCTCCGCTTGCGCCGCGGCCTCGGCCTTGGCCTTAGCCGCAGCCTCCGCCTGCTCAGCCTTCAAGGCGACAGCCTTCGCCTCGGCCTGCGCGTCGTATCCCCTCTCCCACGGTGTGCGTGGATCGACTGCCCCCTCCGTCGCGGCATCGGAGGCCGTACCTTGGGGGCCGGGCTCGGTGGCCTGAGCGGAAGCAGGGCGCCCCCGTTGAGATTCCTTGCTCGAGGTTCGCCGGGGCGGCGAGAGTTGAGGGCGGGCTGCTTGCAACGCGTCAGGTTTGACGGTCTCGGTCTGTCCCAGGTGCTTGTCCCGGGTTTGGGCCATGACTGGGACGTGAACCGCCAGCAGCCAGACAAAGACCATCCCGCGGAGGCGAGTGGCTCGAATCGTCATGGATCTTGTCCGGTCTGGATCTAAGGCGGGTAACTTCGGAGGCAAGATCATCTTGACGCCACGGCCCGGGGCGTCGGGGCGGGAGACTGCGGCGGAGCTACGACCAGAGTGCGGGCCGCATCAGCCGCGTAGACCCTTTGACGCTTCGTGCCGCTGATGATCTCGATCGCTGGAAGGGAGGCGCCTGACCTGACCGCGGGAGCCGCGTTAAGGAGCCGGCCTGCCTTCACGTCCGCGTCGGAGTGCAGGACGATCTTAAGTCTCTGACCCGAGGCCTCGGCGGCGGCGAGCGGGAACACATCCTTGGGAAGCAGGGCAAGGACCAGTGCTTCAGCGCCCGTGGGCTGCGCGTCCAGGTCGGGGGGCGTGAGGTCGATTCCGAGCAGGGAGTTCTTTTTCGAGGCGCCGGC